>JAUYEO010000370.1 GCA_030689795.1 Desulfobacterales bacterium
AGGCGCTTGTTCCGACAGAGTAAAAATCTTCCTTCGGATCTTCAGCCTCCCTGTTCGGCTTTTTTGATGCAAGCAGCCCGACAATCCGGTCTTTCGACATTGCTTCATCAACAAGCTGCACCGATCCTCCCTGCATTACTACAAGAGGTAAAACCATCTTCGGATAAAGTGAGGAATCGAACAAAGGGAGAACAGGAAGGATTTCCGGGAGCTTCTCGGCGCCCAATTCCATCTGTGATTGCGGTTGAGTCATTGATACCTCCAAACTGCCAAATACAATATTTTGATACTCAAAAGGAATAACCCCGGATTCCGGACAATTACAAAGACCAGACGGGTTCATCCATCCGTAATCGTTATTTTCTGGGTTTTATCGGATGATATTTTAGCAAGGCGTATCTGCAGAAAGCCGTTCAGGTAAGAGGCTGAAACCTTGTCTGTGTCTATAGGCGCAGGGAGATAAAGTATGCGTTCAAATGTTCCATACTGTATCTCTGCAAGCCGGTATGTTGCGCTTTCGACACGTGGAATTTCTTCACGGTTTCCCCTGATCCTTATCGCCCTGCTGCTTATTTCAACTTCAAGGTTCTCTTTGTCGATCCCGGCGACCTCGGCAAGAACAATAACCTCCTGAGGCGTTTCATAAATATCCATCTGTGGTTTCCATGCCCGTTCGGAAAGAGAAAACATCGGGCTTACCGACCTGAACATGTCTTCGATGGATTTTTCATATCCGGAATCCGACGTTCCAAAATCACTGCCGAATCGTATCTTGATATAGTCCATGTCAGTCTCCTGATTTATAAAACCTGTTATTACTTTTTAAATTAGGCCGCCGATATCCGCAGATAGATAGGCTGTTAGGCTGTAGACTGTTAGCTAATAGTCTACAGCCTAACAGTCTTCAGTCTAAACTTCTGCGTCCAAAAAGGAAATTCCTATACTATTGAACTATTTTTTCAGTATAAGACTAACATCTTATTATAATCATGGCAATAATTTTGTAACAGAAAATTACATTCCAATTGCTGTTTGCCGCTGAATCGGATATCACATATGCATGAATAAAGCACCCGTCTCCGGCAAAGCAATTCTTGCTTCCCAGTACTTTCTATACTTCGGCGTTATGGGGATATTTTTACCCTATTTTAACCTCTATTGTTACAAGCTGGGTTTTACGGGTTTTCAGATAGGAGTTCTTTCCGCTTCAAGATCCGTTGTAATGGTTTTATCGCCTCTGCTTTTAGGAGCCCTTGCCGACCGCTTTCATGCAAGAAAACCGATATATCTCTTATGCCATTTTTTAAGCTCTGCTGTCTGGTGCTTTTATCTTTTTACTTCCGACTTCTGGATGATGCTTATAATTACGGTCGGCTACACAGTATTCTATTCTCCGATCATATCCTTCCTTGAAGCCTTTACGATAGATATTCTCGGAAGCAGGAAAAAGAGTTATGGCAGCATCAGAGTCTGGGGAACCGTTGCCTTTATTGTTACGGTTTTCTCGCTGGGAAAGATTCTTGACATCTATCCTATCGGAATAATTCTTCCGCTTATCCTGGCCGGTTCCGCAATTCATGCCCTCTTTGCAATAAAAATCCCCGATATCAAACCAAAAAACAATAAGCCTTTTTTACGCGAAGCAAGAGCGCTTTTAAAGAAACGGCAGGTCATCCTTTTTCTTTCAAGCGCTTTTTTAATGCTTGTCAGTCACGGAGCGTATTACGGTTTTTTCTCGATCCATCTTGAAAATATCGGATATGGGCGGACATTCATTGGAGCCGCCTGGGCTGTAGCTTCAATTGCCGAAATCCTTGTCATGATAAATTCGGACAGGATTTTTAAGCGTTTTTCAATAAAAAATGTCATCATTTTTTCGTTCATTACGGCTGTTGCGAGATGGCTGACGCTTTCTGCAGTAAAATCCCCTGCTCTTATTCTCCTGTCTCAGACTTTTCATGCAGTGACATACGGGGCGTTTCATGTATCGAGCATTCTTTATATTGATTCCATGACCTCTGATGAAACAAAGACCCTCGGACAGTCTTTAAATAATGCGGTTACATACGGGCTTGGGCTTATGGTCGGTTTTTTCGCAAGCGGGTGGCTTTATGGGAAAGCAGGTTCGCCTGCTCTTTTTGCTTTAAGCAGCCTTATTGCTCTTGCAGGCGGGATAATTTTTATGGTTTTTAAGTTTGATGGTATCGTAAAAAGTCCACGCACTTAGGAGCCGTTACGAAATAACCATTACATTTCTGGCCATTTTGTTACGGCTCCTTATGCCGGTCACGGCATTTCAATGTTACGATTATTTTTGAACGACGGCTTAGTCCCCTTTCCGGGGGAATAGAAGATAACGAAGCCAGTGAAAAACGGTATTTTTCCCGAGAGTCTCCCTGTCCATTTCATCAAAATACAAGGAAAGAAGGGCCGGATCTGAAAAGAAACTCTCTCTCGTCGTTATTTTTCCGTTTACGTCAAGATGCCTGACAACTTTTGCCGGGTTACCTGCCGCAATCGTATTTGGCGGAATATCATTTACTACAACAGAACCTGCTCCGATTATGCTGTTTTCCCCGATAACGACTCCCTTGCATACGATTGCGCTGTCTCCTATCCAAACATTATTTTCAATTTTCACAGGTCTGCTTTTACCCGTTGAAACCCTGTCGTATATATCATGCCAGTCCGAATCGGTGATATATGCGCTGCTCGCTATCATGCAGTTATCTCCTATAGACACGCTGGATGCGGAGCCGATTCTCACTCCCGGGCATATAAGGCAAAAGCTGCCTATCCTGATTCGCCCCATATCCTTCTTTTCGGACCAGACGGAGAGCCTTATCTTCTTGTCGGGAGTGGCGATCACTGTTGCGTAATCGCCGAGTTCAATCGAAGACCCGAAAAGTTCAACATGCCAGGGTTTCATAAAATGGAACCCTTTTCCAAGAGACTCAAAATGGGGTTTTAAAAAACGGGCGGCATAAAATCTCTGGAACTTAAGATAAGCCTTTTTAATAAAATATGGGCGGTGGTCTTTTATCAAGCGGAATCAACCTCAAAAGGCAGATTGGTTGGGAGAAAAGGGTCAATCCTGGAACCCTTGAATCCTTGAATCCTGGATCACCAACTCTTTTGGAGGTGATCCACAATTATATATGCAGAATACGCGGTTTTTGTCCCGGATGCACCAGCCTGCAAATATTATTTTTAAATTCCGCATCCGTAGAAGAAATGCCGGTCAGGTCCCACGAGTCATGGGAAAAAAGCCTGCCGGCGGGCGTAAGATTATAAATGGCATCAGCCGCCATGAGAACACCGGCGTTTGTCCATGTGATTTTTTCTACAGGCCATATGGTCATATCTGGCACAGTAAAGCCGCACCAGTATGAACCGTCTTCATATTTTTTGCTGCAAACCCATCCGAATAAAATTTGTGAAAGATTGAAATTTCCGATCGCTGAAAGGGCAAGGGAAAGTTCACAGGTTTCCGCGATTGTCACCCAGGGCTGGTCAGATACGCATCTTATGCCCTGACCTTTAACAATAAATTTTTTCCATAATCTGCTTATTCTCTTCTGCGCTTCAA
>JAUYEO010000003.1 GCA_030689795.1 Desulfobacterales bacterium
CACTGGCAGATAAACTGCTATTGAACTTTAATATATGATCTATTGATATAATGATGAACGTTACCTGTTTGCTGGTCCTCCTGTATTACGCGTTTAAAAATATAGAAACGCATAATTTCATGGGCGTGCCCATATATCTCGTCCCTATAAATCTCCTGAAATCAACCAGGGCGCCATGCTTCTGATAAAGAGTATTCTTGTGCAAGGGATCAAGGAGAAAATATTTTATAAGGTTGATGTTGACCATATAACAGAACTCCTCTTTTCAATATATATTATGCTCCTGATCAAGACGTATATCAAATCCGAGGAAGCTCTGCGTTCCGCATGTATGAAGATGGAGTTGCGCTTATTTTGCGGGGATTGTGCCGGAAAGATCTTTAATTTCCGGCTTGCCCTCAATTAATTATATCAAGCAAACAGGAGGAGTCCATGACCGAAGCAACTGTTCAGGCTTTAAACGGCCTGAGAGATTTTTCAATGATTAAATGGTATATCATACCGCTGCTTTTAATTGTTTTCTATATTTATGCAAAAGAAATCAAGCTGGCCCGTTCCAACGGCAACTGGAATGCGGTTCTTGCAGGGCTAACACTCTTTGGCGTCGATTTTTTCAATGAAACCTGGAATGGGTGGGTCATGCATCTGACCCAGCGTTCGGCTTTCTGGACAACACCCGGAGATACCGCTCTTCGAGTAATGGTCGGCTGGAACATTGAGATCATTTTCATGTTCCTGATAGGAGGTATTGTCTATTATCATACGCTTTCGGAAAGCACGACGGAAAAAATATTGGGCATGCCGGAAAAATGGTTTTGGGCAATTGGCTATTCCGTATTTGCGGTCTTTATTGAATGCATTCTCAACATGGGAGGACATCTGGTCTGGGAATACCCGTTCTGGAATCGTTCTTTCCAGGGAATCTGGCTGATATTTTTCTTTGGCTACTTCCACTTTTACTGCGCTACCATTCTGGTGATCAGCCTTAAATCAATGAGGAATAAAATTATAACAGTGCTGACAATATATGCTGTTCCTACCGTAATGAATATTCTTGCCTTTGGTTTTTTCGGCTGGAATTATTAACGCGCAGCTGTTCGGTTTTTAACCCTGTATACTGCCACCGGTTCCGCTGAACGCGGGGCAGGGGCCGGAAAATATGATGAAACTCAAAACAGTTGCCTTATTGATGAAAAAATGAGGGGTAGCTATGGCCATGGACTTAAGCGATATTGAGGATGTATTCCTTTACGAAAGCGCTGGACCGCTCTATCAATACTCTGCCTTTTTGGACAGAGATTCCGGAAAGATATTCTACACCTCCGAATCGGATGATTCCGATGAATTGCCGGAAGATGTGGATGTTTAGTGGACGTTCATCAATCTATAAGTTGTTCATGTTTCAAGATTCAATTTCAGTTCTTCTGCCAGTATACGGCCCCGGCCGGCCGCCATGCTCACAGCCGCTTGAGTTATATTCAATAACCCGGCCAGCTCCCGCTGCTTTACATTAAGATATTCGGTTGCCCAGTAACAGAGCAGATCCCGTGCGCTGGATATATTGCGTTTTCTTCCGGCACGGATAATCTCATCAGATGTTATACCCGAAACCTCCGCTACTCTTTCAAGCAAATCCTTTAAATCATATCCTTTGGCTTTAAGATCATATTTGCGCGTCATTGACTCATTCGCCTTGGATAATACCGACATCACAAAGTCACCGTCTCCCAATATTCTCTCATCGCCTTTCTGATAATCTCCGCTTCTTCTGAGAGCCTTAACGCCTGTCCATCCACCCTGACTTCGTAAAAGACCTCCTCCAGCAAGCTCTGGTCGCCTGCCCTGATCAGCAGCTTTCCGGACAAATTCAGAATAACCTCTCCTGCCTGACCGTGTATCCTTGCCAAACAGGTTCAATACGTATTCCGTATCCTGCCAGTCATTTTTAAAATACCCCAGTATGACCCCATGGCCGCAATAATAATAGCGGCCCAATGACCGGTAATCCGGAACCATACCTGCACGCAGCGGATTCAGATGAATATAGCGCACCAGTTCTTTTAAATAGAGATCTTCCTGACACAGAATCGATTTATACCTGTTCTGAAAAAGATGACCGAAGCGTTTGTACTTCCGGTTGAAGTTGACAGCATAACCGGTAAGAAGTCTGCGCATGACATCAGAGACCGGCGTACTCCCGGTACGGAGCAGCAGATGGAAATGATTTGACATCAATGCCCATGCATAACAGGCTGTCTTTGTCCTGGTTAATACGGAGTCCAGCCTGTTTAAAAAGCTTTTGTAATCCGCATCGTCGAAAAATATATCGGCTTTGTTTATTCCCCGCGCGATCACATGGTGAACTGCGCCCGCGGCATCTATCCTGGATTTTCTCGGCATATCCCCCACCTATCATCCTTCAATCCCACTGTCAACTTATATATTGATGAACGTCCCCTATTCGTCCCAATGACCGATGACATATCTTTCGTTTTCTGATAGATGTTTATAGGATATAATAGGCTCCTTCTGAGTGTAAGGTTGGTCGTGCTTCCTACACTACCAGAAATCCTATCATGTCCGTTAATTATCTTATGTGGTGCACTTTGAAGTTGAATTCACCGGATAGTCAGTACTCAATCGCACGCAAATAGTCACTCGTAATTGCTTCGGCTTCAGCCGTTCCCTTCATGTGAAGAAACACGTCCATTGTTAACCAAGAAGAATATCGTGCGTTCTGTTGGAGAGGTTTGACACCACCGACAGACAGTAATTTGAGGTTCGGTTCATCCTGGGACTTCAGCCCGAAAACAATGCACATCTCGTCTTTAGCTGCAAAATAATTCAACAGCTTATAGTTAGGTTGATAGTTCGGTTTTGCAGCTATAAGTTTTTGTACATCAATACTTCCTCGGCTCAGAAGGATTTGAAATTTCTGTTTCTGAGGTGTGCCACCGTGCAGGTAAACTTTAATATCCCCATCGTTTCCCCCAACTTGCTTCCAGTTATGGATTTCTCCTGACAGTATGCCGTTGACCTGCTTCTCCGATAGGTCATCAACTGGGTTCGCACGATTCACGAACAGTAGTGCTTCCTCGTGCTGCAAAAAGTAAGTGTTATAGCCATACAGCTTCGATTGGCCGCTATGATCCACAATTACCAGCGTGCTATCTTTGGACGCGCTCTCGGAGAGTTCCTCCACGCTGCAGGCGTGGACGATTCTTGTCAATTCATTCGAATCTTTCCCTGCCACACGGTAAGGCTTCGCCTGCGGACTATAACTGAAAGAGGTCTTTAACGCTAATGTTTCCATGCCTTCCGGGTTTGGGCAACTCCGAGAAAGAGCAGACACTACGGGAAGACATGATCTCGAAAAGCTGGCTGTCTTCAAGTCGCCCAAGCCAACTGGAATACAGGATTTAGAGAAGGCCGCCTTCTCTGCTCTTTGATGACTGACCTTCAATCGAGCGAGTGGATCGCTTTCTGCTGAGGCTGTTAAAGTTGCCAGGGTAAGTAAGCAGACGTACAAAAGAATTGACAGGTGAATCGATAAACGTTTAGCCTTCATCAGTACCTCCATCCTTTGGTTAACGTACCGTTAAGACGTTTCCTCTCATACTTGTCAAGAACGGGTCGCTTCTTCCAGTCCTCACTGTTAAGAAACCTATAATTCACTTTAAAAACCATTTTTCGTAGCGTATCAACAAATTTCTTTCTTCGTGCCATGATTTCTTTCGCTTTTAAATCTTCATCGCTTATTGCTGTGAAGGTGTCAGTTGCGAAAAGGAACTGGTAGATGCTAAGCTTCTGCGGCGTCCTTAGCCAAAAAGGATCCAGAGCCAACTGATGGCTGCGCACATCTATTAGCTCCCGGTATCTGTATACAGCAGTACGAAGCGTATCCTCAAAGCGCTGCTTATCTTTGGCTTCCACAGCGAGATGCTGTACAAGCGCATGGTAAGCCATCTGGTCCAAAGCTTCTTGATAGAAGTGACTTTTTTCACATTTGCGCCGGTTGTCGTCATTCTGCAGAAATACCTTCATAACCGACATGATACTCGCGTACGAACTCAGATCCGTTTCCTGTACCTGCGCGGCCTGACTGCTGAGAAGCGTCAGGAGGTATAAGGGATGGTTGCCCTTCCGCAGAATGGTCTCACACTTCCTTTCATACTTCTTCGCTACAGTCGTGAGGGACTCAGCGCCAGGAAGTAGATTAGCGTACCAAAGAGTGGGATCGCGAAGGACTTCATTGTCCGTCACTTTTTGGCACCCGCTACCGTTCTCCCTGCCGGAAAAAACTGGTTCGCCTACACGCTCGTCAATGTACTGAATCGCCTTCCGAGAATTCTCACGCCGATTGTCGCCTCGTTGCGACCATACATATTCGCTGAGCAAGGCTTGTCCTTCTATTCGCCACGGTTGGGCCATAAATGCGTCAGTTAGAACCTGTAACCGATCGTCCACGCTTCCCTGCATCGCCGACTGAACCTTCTCGGTGTAGTGATGACGGGCCATAACACAGTTAATAATGAACAACTGCCAATTCAGTAATAAGATGCTACATACGGCCAATGAGATTAGCAAGGCAACACGGAAGCGTCGCACTCTGTCATATTGCCGACGCAGAAATCGATGGACTGGTAGCTTGGCAAAGGCATCAAGGCCAGCTAACGCAACAAGCACTCCGCCTCCGGTCATTAGGGTCCAAATCTGGAAAAGAGCACTATTTTGGCGAATATGTGCGAGGCCGATCATTAACGTGGATTGGACAAGCAACCAACTAAGAGCAAGATAGACCAGAACAGCTGATGAGTACCGTCGGTCCCAATTCTCGACTATTTTAGCGGTGGTATTTTCCGCATCGCCCTGCACATAGATCGTTGTCTCATGTGGCTGCTCGTCTCCATAACGGATTAGCAGGGAGCCATGCGATTCCCGAGCCCCCTCCGAGGCTTCGGTAACGTCCCATTCGAGAGAGTGCATCATCTGTATATCTGATGTCGATGCTGAAAGGCTCTGCATTGGGAAGGATCTTTTCCCAACCAGCATCACTACCTCCGCGGCATGACTTACACTTATGGGCAGACCCAGCCTACTTCGGCGAAAAAAGGATGACGTGAAGGTGAATGACAGAGAAATCGATTGATCCTTTGACACATTACGGAAGCATGTGCCTCGAAAGGACACTCCAGAGTAGCCGGAAGTCACCAACTTTCTGTCTTCTACGGACTCCTGCCATCCTCTTGCTTGGTAGGTGTCTTCTACGGAAAACGTCCCCATCCCCCTCCTTCGCTGTCATCGCAACCAAACAGACTTTTCTTGGCAAGTTATTTACGGCCTAACATCGATACATCCATCGATAAAAGGAGAACATTAACCCTTAACCGGTCCCAGTTTATCAAACCGTTTTGTTCAAGTTTAGAACAACTTAGATCTTTATTAGGAATTATTTTAACAATATCATATCTTATCGATAAGAATCTGTTTCAAAATCTAAAGCTCGGTGCCAAAACCCATAAAAATCTCAATATATTATTATCAATAAGTTAAACCGCTTGATTATTCCAATAAGTGGTGCAATTGTACTCCGGCCCGTTATGATTAAGTTCTCTGCTGATGGTCGAATGATGTCGGTTATCCTTCGTGCAATCTCGCACAGACTAAAACCGGCACACTTTAACTGACTGTTATATATCGATATTTTTCTATAAGATGTGTATAGGGCATGACAAGCTCCTTCCGTGTATAAGATCTGTTGTGCCTCTTATACTACCAGATCCCCTGTTATGTCTTATGGTTATCTAAAGTGGTACACTTTGATGTTGAATTCACCGTTTCTCACTGTTTTTCTTTAATATGTGGTCCCAAAAATCGAATAGTCTATACGGACATTGTTGCTCAAATCTGGCACATCATCACGTTTTCTTTCTCCATGAGGGTAATGTTCGAATCGATTAAACGACTGGTAAGCCAGTCCAATTTGGTCGTCTTTGTTCTCAATCATAGTTTCGGCGACCACGCCGAAAACGTATTTTGCAATTGCGACTCCTGCTACCGCTGCTGGGTTTGCTGCCGCGCTAGCTAATAAGAGAACATTATTGACAAACCCATTAAAGCCAGGTGCATCAATTATGCTGTCTATCTTTTTTCCAAGATTATTTATGTCCTCATCTATATCAATAAGTATAAGAGACCAGTTGAACGATACTGGGATTTTATCCGATGCGTAAAGGGCATAACCGGTATCACCAAAAGTCATCACGTGACCATCAGTCACATTGTCCAATTGCATCAGCACTTTTGAGCTAAGCACTGATTGAGAAGCGGCTTGAATTAACTGTTTCTTGACATTAACATCTGTTGTGCTCAAAAGTCCGTCCAAAACGGGTAGATTTATGTCTTCCCCAGTAATAAAACTCAGCATTTTTACCTCACCGGAACCCCACTCACGATTGTTCAAGATCTTCAATTTGTTGAGTCTAAAAGCAAAGAATTCCATGGATTAACCCTCCTTTATAGTTGTGGCAATTTTTACTCGTTTCTGTGCCCACAATTCCCGATAAACAGGGCCGAACACCAGCTCTCACCAAGGAGGGCCGATCTTTTGCCCCGAATTTGGAGCAGAGCCATGTTGGGTAAAAATATTTGATAAAATATACCTATTCCAATTTTACTACGCCGTTTTTTAATACGAACTCTGCGAGTTCAGCATGTAATTTACAAAATTCATCATATTTTGCCAAAGTATTAAATTTATCTTGGTACCATGTTTCTATTCCGGTGCCTGGAAGGCCTTTGTTCTTAAGCACAACCAGCATATTCAGCAATGGTATTTCTTTCCTAACGCAGTATTGCCAAAGATCAAACAAGGCCTTGCTGATTGCTTGCCTTGATGCTGGACTACTAAAATCAAGATGAGGCGCATATTCGCTGTATGCCTTTCGACATCCGAACTTTTTCATGTTTTGCAAAATTGTTGTAAGAAGTTTTCCCTGTTTGGTCCTTGAGTCTTTAACGATATTTTCAATTTTTAAGGATAGCGCCATATGAATTGCCCTTTCATCATTCGCAAATTCACTGACCAACAATGTTTAGATTGATCCGCATAAGACGCGGAATTTCGGTTTTCGGCTCGTATAATCGTAGTTGCCTGAGTGAAGATCATCGTCGTTTTGACGTAATTATGGCCAAGGAACTGCTACCGTTATGATATCGTAACCGAGTTCGAGCAAGTGAGTAGAAAAGAGATGCCGGATCT
>JAUYEO010000010.1 GCA_030689795.1 Desulfobacterales bacterium
GAAAAGAAACCTTTATCATAAAAGAGCGTGTTTTTGGATCTGCCGCCGGAGCTATTGTGGTGATCTTACCTTCAATTGAAAGGTCATTTGAAGCGGGAATCGTTATGCCGGCTTTTCTTCCGATGCCGGCATTTTTCACATGGGTTTCGGGAACAACCAGCTCAATGTAGCTGCCTTCAGTTCCTTCAATGCCTATAACGGGCATTCCGGGAGATGCAAGATCCCCCGGCCCCATCATTTTGGCTGTAATAACCCCGTTATAAGGAGCATATATTGTTGAGTCTTTGTTGAATGATTTTGCGGATGAGAGGGCGGCTTCCGCCTGTTTCACACGATGGCTTGCTGCCTGAACCATTGCTTCAGCTTGTAAGAGGGCAGCTTCAGCCTGGCTGTTCCGGGCCTCCGCAGCCTCGAATTCCTGCCTGCTTGCCGATTCTTTTTTTAAAAGGTTGAGATAACGCCGGTAAGTCGCGCCTGCAAGCCTCGCTCCGGCTCTTGCCGAATCGGCTCCCGCAATGGCTGCTGCGTGAGTCTTGACTGCTTCTCCCGCAGCCTCTTCAGCCTGCTGCAATTGTGCGCCAACCTGGCTGTTATCGAGAAGAACGAGTATATCGCCCTTTTTCACGAAATCGCCTTCTTTTACATTTATCGCCCTGACTGCGGCCATCAGTTTGCTTGACAGGGTGCTTGCATTTACCGCGTGGACTGTCCCCATTGCCTCATACAGAAGCGGCTGCTTTTCAATCCGCGCTTCCGAAACCTGAGCCTTTATAACTCCGGACATTTCCCCTTTGGAGTTGCCCGGTTCTATTTTCCCGCTGCAGCCTGAAAAGGCGAAGATCAGTAAAAATATTATTAAAGTTGACGCTGTTCTTTGAAGCATGTCGGACTCCTCGGATTCTAGTAAATATTTCTAAATATTGCAAGCATGTTGGGATGATGAATCTCTTCAGTCATATCTATGGTGTGACACAGCTTGCAGTTTTTATTTGCTCCTATCGGATAAGCATTTTTCTGGTATTGTACGGGTTGGAAATTTTCCCTGTCGTTTCCGAATATATTCGATGCCGGATACTCCGCGTGGGTAATTCCATGACATGCAGGGCACATTATACCGACTTCGTCCGAACGCGAGCTGTAGAGAGATTTTTTATCCTTTGTCCAGACATTGGGCGGCGACTGGTCCGTTTCAGGAGGCTTGAAATCAACATGGCAATTCAGGCAGTCGGGCTGGTTTATCCATGCTTTCCTCGGTTCAATCTGTTTAACATTATCGGCAGATCTCGGCCTGAGATGTTTCATGAGCCTTTCGGCCTCACTTTTGCCCTCGTTTTTTTCGGACACAAGAAGACTTAAAGCATGATCCTCCATCTTCCCGTGACAGCTTGAACAATCAAGGCCGCTTTTACTGTGAATGCCCCTGTAACTTTTTGTGAATCCGGATGACGGATGGCAGTTACGGCACGGATCAGGATCATTTGTAGAAATGTAATTTGCGTGGAAACCATGTATGGCCGCTGAAAGATTTAAATGCTTTGTCTTTTCGCCGGTCCCCGGCTGCTCTCCCGCATGGCAATTCGAACACATTCTGGGATTACCGTTTCTGGATAACATTTCAAGATCGGTGCGGTTTATCCGGTCATGGGTCTTTAAAATATCAAGCGACGTTTCATCAGAAAGGCCGGTTATGTTCTTCCTGCCCCAGTTCCCTCCGTGACAGTTACGGCAACCCATTTCTGTTGATGCCGGCACAGAAACTCCCGTAGAGCAAAGCAGGTCTCCTGTTTTAGAATCTCTTGCTTCAACATAAACAAGCGGGAAGGGCACAAAGGCTCCGTCGTCCCTGTATGGTATGACCGGAAGATCACTTGCCGAGTAAGCCATAAGGCTTTCATTAAAATCCATTTCACCGGTTGTTTTCTTTCCCGAAAATCCTTCATTATCATTAATCCGGCGGCCATAAAAAGATCTGGAATATTGCCAGAAATTGGAGTTTGAGGAAGGTGTATTAAATCCATCTTCGATCCGGTAAGTCATGCGCAGGCTGCCTGCAACAATTTCGGGTGTTTTCCCCCTTTTTATGAGCTGGGCATAGATTGTATTTCCGGGTTGCGAAATGCTGAAAAACCGGTTGTTGTCCGATATAAAATGCATCCCTTTCCCGCTCCACACAAGCAGGATATATTTATCTTTCGAAGGATCGAAGAGGGGGATTTGGGGTTTAATAGGGGCGATGGAATATTCGGAAGGCAGTTCCTCTTTCCTGCTGTTAAGCTCTTTTACTATATACGCGGCAAGAGCCTTTTTTTCTGCATTGGTTCCGGGAAAAGGCGGCATAAATTCATTTATTTTACCCATGCCGTTAAGCATTGACTCCATTCCGTATTGTGAATATTTTTTTGTTGCAGCAGTGATATCATTAATAAAACCGCCAACAGAATGACAGGAGATGCACATGAGTCTGAATATTTCACGCCCTGCCTGGATCCGGTTTGTTTCGTCTATTTTTTTTAAGGAAACCCATCTTGTAGTTTTTAATATCCCGTTATTGATCATGAAATCGATATCTTTTGCGGAAACGGAATTGGAATATATATTTCCATATATTATATAAGGTCTCCTGCCCGCTTCTCTGATCCATTCAAAAGAGCCTAAGTATAAAACGCCCATAATCAAAAGAGAGAAGGTTGCTCCTTTTTTGACATAACCGGGCATTCGTATCGCCATGAATACTCCGGCAATAAAAATAAGTGGTGACAGGAACAGGAATGTTTTGATAAGAGGCGGCATTTCGGGTGAGAGTTTTAAAATCATGAGTTTTTGAGGCTCGGGAAGAGAGGAAACATACCACCATGCGGAAGCAAGCAAAAAGAGAAACGGGATAAGGAGCCACTTGGCGCAGTATTTTTCCAGGGAATTCCTTAAAGCCTTTTCTTTTACAGTCGAGGAAGTTACAAAGCCGAAAAGCCCCGCAAGCATTAACGCCATGAATGTTCTGAAAAAAAGGGATGGCCAGAAAGAAGGATTGAAAAAACCATCCCAGAAATTTCCGCTTGAAAGCCACTTCCCGGGAGTCAGCATAAATGAAATTATGCCGTTTATTACAAAAAGAGAGAGCCAGCCGAAAGCAAAATAGAGCCAGCCGATTCTAAGATGATCTTTTTTGTTCATCTTCCCGAAGGTATAAAAATAGACAAAAAGGGCAACAATCTCTCCGAGGAAAAAAACCCATTCCGTAGCAAAGCCGAAAACAAAATTATGTATGAGGATAGATGTGGCAGCAGGGTTTAACAGAGAAATGGTAAACCATATACCAACACCTGTAATTGCTCCGAAAACCATGGTTATAAGAAGAAAAAACTTTGTATGCTTTCTCGTGTATTCCAGTATATCGGCAGAATTTTCCCTGTACCCCTTTATTTCAGTGAGTACAAGAAACAGGCCTCCGCCTACGGCAAAATGGGCAACGTAAACATGAATTACGGCGATAAAGGCGATCAGGGTTCCGCCTCCCAGGAAACCGAGATCCCATACCGGGTAATTTATAAGATAGTTATTCAGCATGAATCATGAGCCTTTGGATCAGGATGTTCTGGTCGAAAGAGCGCATCTTATTATATATATTATAGCGGCTATTCCAATAATCAGGGAAGCCATGAACATTATCATCGGTGAATACTGGTGAATAACTTTCAGTTTTTCTACGGCAAAATAGGGTTTGAGAAAGGCGGTTCTCACCATATCCCTCATTATTACCATGAAAAACACGGTTACTATGGCCGACCATGTTGCAGGCCAGACTCTGTTTTTAAAGCCGTAAATAAGAGAAACAACTGCGGCAATCAAGCCTGCCAGAAAGACCGTTGTACCTGTACTGTCTCTTCCCATGAAAAGAAGCATAATATCTCTCGGCAGGCTGACAATAAACCATGCTCCTGTTAAAACCTGGAAAAGAGTGGCATAGAAAAAATATTTCATTCCTTTTTTTATATTCAAATCCGCATCTGTCGCGCCGCTTTTCTTTTTTTTCTGCCATGTTATCGCTATAAAAAGGCCGCTTATCGCAACAGAAGCAGCGATAAAGTGAATAAAACGGGGGAACAGGGTCGGATCAGAAAGGTTTAAAATGGTCCCGGAGGGTTTGTCGAAATATTGTGTCCATGAGCCGGGGGAGAGCATCAGGGTCATGTTGTTCGTATAGAAAAAGGCTGTGATGATTAGGAGCAAAACGGTCAGCCCGATAAAATATATGCGGGCAAAAGCGAGTGCCTCGAATTTGAATTTGTAAATATATGCGCTGTAATATGCAATAATCAGCAGTAAAATGATCGACAGCCAGTAAGCGGCCATAAGAATGGAACTCGTGTAAAAAAAGTTTCCGTAAAGAACCTGCAGAAACAGGAAAGGAGCCACACCGAAGTTGATGGTGAAAGCTATTACAAAGGTCGTTTTTTCGGATATGTCTCTTTGGAGCGAAACAGCGCTGCTGTCCGGGGACTTCTTCAATCCGCTGACAAAAGCTATAATTGCAGACCCGAGCATGATGTTCATTAAAAGAATGTGGGCCATGAAAGTAATAATCAGCAGTACCTTGAACCATACCCAGTGAACAGGGATAGTATCGGGAGACGGAATAAGTGCCGCTATGTCCATAAAATCAAAGCCTTCTTTTACGGTTTCTGGTTGTCCTGGTCTTGATGAAATCGTAAAAAGTCGAAAACAAGTTGGGTTTCATAAAACCACGAGTAACACAAGGTACACGAAGCTGAAAAGATTATATATTTTTTTCCTCCTTCGTGCTCTTCGTGGCCTTCGTGGTAAAAACCGGACTTTTTACGAAACCATCAAACATCAATCGGTTCTTGAAGGATTTTATTTACAATATTTTTTATCGTGAATCTACTAATGATACCATCTGAATAAATCTTTACCACCGAATCATCATTTTTCAGGGGCAATAAAACAGACTGTGCTCTGACGGGGTCTATTGCTCCGATCGCCCATGCTGAAAGGCCGCGAAGCATCGAATCGCAGGACTCAAGGCAGGGAATAAGGAAAACAAAGGAATCCCTCACAAGATGAGGCTTTACTCCTGCAATCCTTCCGATTCCCCAGATAACTCCCTGCTGAAGAACTTCGTTTTCGAGATAGTTTCCGTCTTTATTGATATAAGATATAAGGATGCGGCTGTATTCTTCCCCCAGCCGCATATTTCTTGCAAGAATCTCTCCCATAGCTTCGGGAGAACCCCATCCTATTCCGCCCGATTCGTCGTTTAAATTCCACATGAGACGGCGCATGACAACACGTGCTGATTCAATATCGGCATCTGCAATAGAAGAAACCGTTTCTCCCATTGCGGTGACTGCCCGCCATTTAATCAGTTCATCGGTATGATAGAGACAGGAAAAAAGATGATTTACAATCTGTCTTCCGGGAACCCCCCGAATTTCTGAAAGCCGTTCATTAAAATCATTTCCGGACAGAATTTCAAAGATCTTTTTTTTTAAACTCTTTCCCCCGGTTCGGTTTATATCCATGCTTTATGTTAGTTTCCGTCCCAGGAGATGCAATCTGAAGGACAGTTTTTAATGGCTTCGTTAACTTCTGTTTCAGGGTAGATCGGAAGCTCTGATATTTCGATATAACCTGCGCTGCTCAATTTGAAAACAGAGGGAGCAACCTCGATGCAGATGCCGCAAAGTATGCAGTCGCCAAGTTCAACAACCGGTGTTTTCATTCGCCGTTTTTATCCTGTTATTGCTTTTCCTATTTTCTTTCCCAGTTCAATGCATGCTTCAAGGGATTGGTTATCAGGCACGTATTGAACCTTCAACCCTGGATCGATGATTTCAATATTCATTGATTCAAGTTCATTCTTAATAAGATTTACAGCTTCTCCGCTCCATCCGTATGAACCGAAGGCAGCCCCGATTTTATTTTTCGGCTTAAGTCCCTTCATGTATGTCAGAAAATCGCTGACGGTTGGAAAGAGGCCGTTATTTAACGTGGGAGAACCGACTATGATTGCCTTTGCATCAAGAACCTCGGTCATTATATCGCTGCGGTTCCATTTTCTCAGTTGCATCGGCCTTGCCTCTATTCCCTGCCCGCTCAGGCCTTCAACAATTGCTTCAGCCATCTTTTCAGTGCTGTGCCACATGGTATCATATACGACTACGGCTTTATTCTTTGCATCTTGTCTGCTCCACTTGACATACGCATTAATGATTTTTCCGGGGTCTTTGCGCCATAATATGCCGTGATCGGGGCATATCATGTTAAATTCTAGTTTGAGATTTGTTACGTGTTCAACCAGTTTTAAAATAAGCGGAGAGTAGAGCAGAAGAATGTTGGCGAAATATTTTTTTGCATGGGGCATGATGGTATCCCCGACCAGGTCATCGAACTTTTCATGTCCCGCATAATGCTGGCCGAAAGCGTCGCTTGAAAAAAGGATTTTATCTTCTTTGAGGTAGGAGAACATGCTGTCCGGCCAGTGAAGCATCCTTGTTTCCATAAAAGTTATTGTTCTGCTTCCGATGCTGAGTTCTTCCCCGTTTTCAACCGGACGGTAATTCCATTTCTGCCCGAAATGGCGGGAGAGGTTTTTCTGGCCCATTTTCGAGCAGAAGAGAGGCTTTTCTTCTCCGACTTTGTGCATTACACGGGGCAGGCTTCCGGAATGATCCATCTCCGTGTGATTGCTGATAACATAGTCGATTTGTTTCGGATCTATTATTTTCGATATATTATCAATAAGTTGATCGGCAAATTCCGCTTTAACAGTATCTATGAGCACTGTTTTTTTGTCCAGAATCAAAAAAGCATTGTAGCTTGTCCCCAGGTCGGTTGTATATCCATGAAAGTCTCTGATATTCCAGTCATTAACACCGACATCATAAATGTCTTTAGCTATCTTTACGGGTTTCATTTCTTTTTCCTGATATAATTGAGTTGATGGTTCCTGTCTCCCGTTCCCCGATCGGAGTCCGGGAGAAGCTTTACGGGAGTGACAGAATTTTTGATTTATTCTTTTTCAAAATCATCTTTTGAAGCCCCGCAAACCGGACATTCCCAGGTATCGGGCAGGTCTTCAAATTTTGTTCCGGGTTTTACGCCGTTATCTGGGTCGCCTGCAGCAGGATCATAAACATAACCGCATACTTTGCATATGTATCTGTCCATCATAACCTCCTTGTTTCGCTTTTTTTCGGTTTAGAGTTGGTCTTTCAATTCAATTACCTTCTTTTCTGTTTCATCACGGACATTACGCATGAATTCAATTGATTTGCCGGCAGGATCGGAAAGTTCCCAGTTTTCGATTTTGGCTCCCGGTACAAAGGGGCATTCTTCTCCGCAACCCATGGTGATAATAATATCCGGTTTTTCTTTTGAAATTGCCTGCTCAATGGATTTTGGCTTGCGAAAGCCCATGTCTATCCCCTTTTCCTGCATGACCTCAACCATAAGCGGGTTGATTGCATCAACAGGAGTGCTGCCGCCGTTTAAGGCGTCTATTCTGTCCCCTGCAATATAGCGGGCAAAAGCGCTTGCCATCTGGCTGCGGCATGCGTTTTCCCTGCAGGCAAACAGGATCTTTTTCCTGGTGAGATATGGCCTTAAAATATTGTTGACCGCCTCCTTTACATCCCCGGCAACAGAAGGATGTTTTTCCATGTCATCCCGCTTTTCCATTTTGCGGTATGTTAAACTTCCTTCAAAACTTGCGCCAACAGCATCGAAAAAATATTTGGCGGTAAGCTTCATACCTTCAAACAGATTGGTTCCTTTTGTTGCTCCGAGGGCAAGTAGAAAGCCGCGTCGGTTTTTACGGCCAGGATCAGTAAGATTCAGCCTGTATTTGCGTGCCCATAAGGTCTGGCTCCGGTCAATAAGTGCTTTCATCTGTGCCGGGGCATTGTAGAAAAAGATGGGGGTAGCAAGAACAATAATATCCGCCTCGCGAAGAAGGGAGTAAATTTCATTCATGTCATCATCTATAGGACATGTCCCTTTTTTTTCGCATACGCTGTATTCCATGCAGGGCATGATCTTCTTTTTTGCCACCTCGATTACGCGGGTTCCTACTCCGGCGTTTTCAACTTCGTTCATGAAAGACGAAAGAAGAAAATCGGTATTTCCATTTTTTCTGGGGCTTCCCATCAAGCCAAGCACCAACATTATGAAATCTCCCTATTTTGCATGACAGCCCTTGCAGGTAACAGGGCCGGATTTTAAACCTGCATTGACTTTTTCCCGGTGGCACTTCTGGCACTGGTTCATGACTTTTTTCTTTTCGAGCTTCCCTTCGTCTTTCAGCTTCTGGACTATCCCTGCTGTCTGAGGGAAAAGGTTATGGCACAGGTTGCAGTCGCCCAGAATATTTTGATGGACATGATGCCTTACCGAAACACTTCCTGTTGTGCCGCCCGGAATTACAATCTCCTTTGCCCCTTTGTTCTGCGCCCAAAGAAGAGTTGAAACAAGAAGAAAGCCTGCCATTAATATAACAACTTTTGTTCGCCTTTTCATAATCGGGTTCCTTTATGAACTAGTATGATTCTTCATAAGCAAGATCTTCTTTTGTAACTTTTCCCCTGAAAAGATAATAAGCCCATGACTGGTAGGCAATAACGGCAGGAATGAAAATAATGACTACAACCAGCATGATCTTTAAAGTAAGAGGACTGGATGAGGCATTATATGCAGTAAGGCTGAAATCGGGGCTGATGCCTGATGGAATAATATTGGGATATAATCCTATTATGCCGAAAAAAACAGATCCGGCATGGAATATGGTCGCCGTTGCAAACTGCAGGCGTGACAGCATGACTACATCCACGAACGCCTCCTGATATGCCGATTTTTAGTAAGTTAGAAACTATTTTCTGCGTTTTCCTACCCCTCAAGGGGGTACTGAAAAGAGCACCCCTCAAGGGGGTACTGAAAAGAGCACCCCTCAAGGGGGTACTGAAAAGAGTCCCGTTTATCGGGGTTAGGCTTTACCCTCAAGTGTGCATTGTGTAAAATCGATATCTTTGCCGCATGAGTTACATTTATGCTTTTTATTAAACTCATCGGAAAATATTTCGACCTTTTTCCCGCATGAAGGACATTTGCACATAAAAGACTCAAGGTGTTTGAATTCCTGATATCCCGGGCAATGCTGGGGTGTAGGCATAGTCTCCTCCGTAAATTAAATGGTTAAAATTCTTAAAGACCGAGTTTTTTCGCTATTTCACGGCCATAATCCTGCGCCATCTTTATTCCGCGCTTATTTTATCCTGGGATCAACGCCCTCAACTTTGCAGTCCGGGGTATAGCACGTGTTATCGATAAACTCACACTTTTCTTTGCATGACGGGCATTGATTGGGCGGTGCATCGGCTTCAAGAGTGTACCCGCAATTCTGACATTTCCAGCTTGACATAATATCACCCCCTTTATGCTTTCCACAGGCCATGAATGTTGCAGTATTCACGGGCGGCAACTTCTTTGGCATCTATTGCGAAAAAGGCTTCAGGAGCCTGCCCCGGATTCAGGAACTGACGGTAGACTTTGCCGTCTGCTATGATATCGATCCACTCGATAAAATGTTTTTCTTCCATTGGATGGGCAACGCTTCCGACTTTGACTTTTATGCCCCCCGATGTTTTTTCTATAACCGGAACATGTTTTTCTTTTGAAGCATCAACGGTGTTTTCAACCATAAGCTTCATGGGCTTTCCGCAGCAAACAAGCTGGCCGATACTCCCGTGCAAAACCTCCACGATATTCCCGCAAACTTCACATTTGTAAACTTCAAGTCTTTTTGCCATGTTAACTCCTTTCCTGATAGAAATAAAATTGTTGTTCGGGTGTATTTTTGGATTGTGTTTAAGCTGCTTTAAAATTAATAATTTTCACCAAGCAGTTCAAAATGCGCTTCTGGATGAGCGCATGCCGGGCATAAATCAGGAGCTTCATTTCCTTCATGAAGATAACCGCAGTTCCGGCAACGCCAAACCTTTGATTTACGCCATTTGTTATCCTTCGTAAAATGATATGAATAAACCGTATTACTGATAATAGTTCCTGTTAATTTCTTTGCAAGCTATTTTTTGAAAAAAACGCGCTTTATAAAAAATAATTTGGCAAAGGAAACGGTGCAAATCAAAAAGGTGAAGCTTTATTGGTTAGATAATAAACAGTAGTACTTTCCGGTTAAAATTAAATTTTCGTAATTTTTCTTTGCTTTATATCATGCAGGTAATTATATTGCAATAAATAGGTAGTTTCCAAAATTTGTTTGCGGATGGACGATAGGTGGTTTAGTAAACAAAATTGTAATTTGGCGATTTGTTACCGCAATCAGGAAAATTATTTAAAGGAGGACATCATGAGCTTCGGATCATTTGAGGAACTTGTAAACTACGCAATTGAAAAAGAAAAAGAAGCTGCTGCATTTTATGATGAGGTTGCCGGGCAGGAGACATTTTCCGGCTCAAAAGATATGCTTGCAGATTTTGCCAATGAAGAAAGAAAGCACCAGAAAATGCTCGAAGGCATATTATCTAACAAGGGGAAGCTTTCTGATTACAAGCTTAAATGGATTCCGGATATGAAGCGGAGTAATTATCTTGTTGAAATGAAATATCAGAAGGGTATGCCTTACAAGGATATATTGGCAATTGCCATGAAGCGTGAAGAAAAGGCCCTTGAATTTTATAATGATGCAGCCCGCGAAAGCAAGAACAAGGATCATGCCAAGATGTTCAAGGTACTTGCCCAGGAGGAGGCCAAGCATAAGCTCGGGCTTGAAAAATTATATGATGATTATATGGCAATACAGGGGGATTAATGCCTTATTCTGTCCTTATTCAATCCTTGCGCGCTGAAGACGCAGACTATTCCCGACCACTGAAATGCTGCTGAAGGCCATTGCGCCTGCTGCTAGTATCGGGTGAAGCTGACGCAGGAAGCCGGGGAAAAATTCAAACGGCTGCAGGATTCCGGCTGCAATTGGGATAAGTATTATATTATAAAAAAAAGCCCAGAAGAGATTCTGTTTTATCGTATTCATTGTTGCCCTGCTGAGCTTAATGGCTCTTGACACACCAAGCAGATTTCCGCCTGAAAGTATAATATCTGCTGTTTCAATGGCAACATCCGTACCCGTTCCGATTGCTATTCCGATATCCGCCTGTGCAAGAGCGGGCGCATCGTTTATCCCGTCTCCAACCATTCCGACCTTTTTGTTGTTTCCCTGCAGCTCTTTAACTCTTAAAGATTTTTCGTCGGGTTTTATTTCAGCGAAAACATTTGAAATATTAACCGTTGAAGCTATGATCCGAGCTGTCATCAGATTATCGCCTGTTAACATAAATATTTGCAGGCCCTGTTTCTGAAGTTGTCTGATCGCCTCAGCAGCTTCCGGTTTAACCTGATCTGCAACAGAGATAAGTCCGTATAAATCCTTTTCCTGCGCAACAACCATTACTGTTTTACCCTCTGACTGTAGAGAGAGAATTTTTTCTTCAGATTTTTGAATATTTAACCCGAAAGTTTTAAACCACCCCGGTTTCCCTATTATTGTAAACCTGTCCTGAATATATGCCTGCACTCCGAGGCCGCCAGTTGCCTTAAACCCTTTTAGATCAAACAGGGTAATATCTCTTTGTTTTGCCTCTTCAACAATTGCCTTTCCGATAGGATGTTCCGATCCTTTTTCAACTGATGCTGCAAATTGAAGAAGCTCATTATCACTATTGCAGAAGGGTGCAAAAGGAATGATATCTATAACGGCAGGTTTTCCGGTTGTGATAGTTCCGGTCTTATCTAGTACAATTATATCAAGCTTTGATGCCGTCTCGAGAGCTTCGCTGTTTTTAAAAAGAATTCCATTTTCAGCCCCCTTCCCGGTTCCGGCCATTATTGCCGTAGGTGTTGCAAGTCCGAGGGCGCAGGGACAGGCAATAACAAGCACGGCCACAAACCTTATCATTGCCGGTAAGAAATCGCCCCCTGCCCACCACCATATTATAAAGGTTATTAATGCTGTTGCGAGCACAAAAGGGACAAAAACGGATGCAACACGGTCTGCAACGGCCTGTATGGGCGCCTTGCTTCCCTGCGCTTCCTGCACAAGACGTATTATCTGGGCAAGAGCTGTTTCCTTCCCGACTCGTGTCGCTCTGAATTTCAGCAAACCTTCCACATTGATCGTTCCTCCGGTAACCGTACTGCCGTTGTGCTTGTCGACAGGCATCGGTTCGCCGGTCAGCATCGATTCATCGACAGACGAATCGCCCTCGGTCACAATACCGTCAACCGGAATTTTTTCTCCAGGCCGCACAATAATCGTGTCCCCTGCTTTAACTATGATCAGCGGAATTATCTTTTCTGCTCCATCTTCGAGAATTGTTGCGGTTTTTGGTGAAAGCCCCATCAGTTTTCTTATAGCCCCGCCTGTTTTCCCCTTTGTGCGGGATTCGAGCATTTTGCCCAGTTTAATAAGGGTGATGATTACGGCGGAAGTTTCAAAGTAGACATGTCCGCCGGGAACAGGGAACAAGAGAGTTGCTAACGAGTAGAAGTAGGCAACGGATGATCCCATCGCGACAAGGACATCCATATTTGCGCTTCTGTTTCTAAGGCTTTTATACCCTCCGACATAATAATCCCATCCTGTGTAGAACTGGACCGGAGTGGCAAGGGCGAAAAGGAGCCAGTTTACCCATGATTCATGGCTCCACATGCCGGTAAGATGAAAATCTCTTGCCATGCTTAAAAGAAACAGAGGAATTGTAAATAAAAGTCCTGTAAAAAATTTTCCGGTCTGGTTTTTTATTTCGGCATTGCGGGCTTCAAGCTCAAAATCATGTTCATCCGACGGCATATCCGGAGCTATTGCCCCGTATCCGGCCTTTTTTATGGCTGAGATAATATCTTCAACGGAAGATAAGGAAGGAACATACTCAACAGAAATATGTTCAACTGCAAAATTTACGGCAGCACTCAGTATGCCGGGGACTTTTCTGTTCAGAATTCTTTCTATATTCATTGCGCAGTTTGCGCATGTCATGCCTGTTACCGGAAGCTCGATCTTGCTTGTGATAACCCTATAGCCAAGTCCGTTAATTGTATCTGCTATATCCCTTAAAGAAATCGCTCCGGTTTCATATGTAACCGAAGCCTGCTCGGAAGCAAAACTTACCGAAGCCTCTTTTATGCCTTTTAATTTTTTTAACCCTCTTTCAATGTTTGCGGCACAATTTGCGCAGGTCATCCCGGCAACAGGTATCGAAAGCTTCAGTTCAGCCATACTCTTTCATCCTTTTTTATGGTACATTGCAAAGCGGTAATTAATGACGGGGTAGTAAAAGCCCCCTGACCGTCACTCCGGCGGAAGCCGGGGTCCAGAACATCTTGTATAGACTGGATTCCCACTTTCGCGGGAATGACGAACATGAGAAGATCCATACTTTTTCACGTATGTATCATGATGGACTCGTAAAAAGTCGTCAGGTATTACTGTGCCGGATAGTTGATCTGCTTTAAGGTGTTCAATATGTTATCGAGGGTTGCAGGCGGCTCCCATTCCACGGTTATGCTTTTGCTTTGGGGATCTCCTTCAATCTTTTTTACGCCTGCAAGTTCCGATAATTCGTTTTTTATAGACATTATGCAGTGGCCACATGATATAGCCGGAATAATGAAGCTCTTTTTTTCCATATGTCACCTCCGGGTCAAATGTTCAAATCGAAACAGCGAGCACATTCTCCAACAAAAAAATTATTTCTTTTTGGTGAAAACATATTTTTCGAGAATCTCAAAAACCAACTCTCTTTTTATGGGCTTTGTCACGTAGTCGTTCATGCCGGCTTCCAGACACTCGTCCCTGTAACCTTTGATGGCATGGGCTGTCATTGCAACTATCGGGATATCCTTAAATCCTTTTTTTCTTATTTCTTTTGTAGCTTCCATCCCATCCATGACCGGCATCTGAACATCCATGAAGATCAGGTCGAAATCATCCGGAGATGCCATATATTTTTCAACTGCTTCAAGACCGTTTCCTGCAATTTCAACATGATAACCTGCTTTCCCCAGCATCATTCCGGCAAGTTTCTGGTTAACCGGGTTATCTTCGACAAGCAGAATTCTGGCCGAAGTTTTGAGCTCTTCCTTCAAGGAATATTGTGTCATTATTTTGCGATCTTTTGTGGAATCTTCAGGTTTTTCCCCTTTTCTTATTGCCATAACTCTTTCTATCATTTGAAATAATTTGTCGCTCCTGATCGGCTTGCTCAAGAAACCGTCAAATCCTGCGGCCTCACATTTTTTTGCATCCCTCTCGATCAGGGATGACAGGGCAATAACTGAAAGTTCAGAAAACATCTCTCCTGCATCACGTATCTTTCGCGCAACTTCATATCCGCTCATTCCGGGCATCTGAATATCGCTTAATAAAAGATCAAAAGGGCTTTTTGATTCAAAGGCTTTCTCCAAAACGGATAAAACCTCATTCCCGTTCATCAGGGCAACAACATGCATGCCGGCTGACTCTATAACATGCTTTAATATATCAAGATTAGCACGGTTGTCGTCGAGCAATAGCGCTTTTCTACCGGAAAGAGATACGGGGGCGACCCGCTTTGCTCTTTTTGCTTCAGACTTTTTAAACCATGCCGTAAAATGAAATACGCTTCCTTTTCCGGCTTCGCTCTCTACCCATACGTCTCCGCCCATGAGGTTTGATATTTTTTTACATATTGACAAACCAAGCCCTGTCCCACCGTACTTGCGCGTAACAGAACCGTCTGCCTGCTTGAATGGTTCAAATATAACGGATAATTTGTCTTCCGGAATACCAATGCCTGTATCCCTGATAGTAGCATGAAGTTTTATGAGTTGATCTTTTTCCTCTTCAATATCGAGAGAAAGTTCAATTTCGCCAGATTCGGTGAATTTCGGCGCATTCCCCATAAGATTGGTCAGAACCTGCCTGAACCGGAGGGGATCCCCTTTAACGTGGGAGTGCAGATTGTCTCCTATATGGCAGAGTATCTCGACCGGTTTAACTCCTATTTTGGGCTTTATCAGCTCGCATACATCATATGCGATAAGTTCCGGATCAAAATCTATCTCTTCAATGTCGAGTTCCCCGGCTTCTATCTTTGAAAAATCCAGAATTTGATTTACAAGGGCAAGAAGGGATTCACCGCTTTTCTTTATCATTCCGGCAAGATCGGTCTGATCTTCTGTCAGGGTGGAATCAAGAAGCATGTCCGTAAAGCCGATAACTCCGTTTAACGGCGTCCTTATCTCGTGGCTCATGTTTGCTAAAAATTCGCTCTTTGCCATGTTTGCCGATTCGGCGGCCTCTTTAGCTTTTTTAATCTCTTCATCGGCTTTCATTCTTTTTGTAATGTCACTTATAAATCCTTCTAAAAATATCAGATTGCCTTCAGGCGAATAAACTCCTTCGCCCTGCTCATGCACCCATTTTATGTCGCCCAACGCTGTTACGATTCTGTAAACGAGCTGATAGCGCTTTTTTTCAGAGATATATAACTGAACATCATCCCATACGTTTTTCCGGTCATCCGGATGAATAATATCGTTAAAGGCAATTTTGTTGTTTCCTATCAAATCATCAGGCTGGTAGCCAGTCAGCTTGACACAACCTTTGCTTACAAACAACATTGTCCAATCTTTGTCTTTTGCGCACCTGTATGCCATTCCGGGAAGATTATCCATCAGCGTCGAAAGTTTTCGCTCGCTTTCAGTCAATTCATCTTCAAGTTTTTTCTTTTCGGCAATTTCCCGATTTGCTTTTCTGTAAAGGAAAAAGACAAATGAGCCGGTGAAAAAGCAGAGGATCAGGATTATAAAGCCGCTTTTCTCGGCAAATGGCGCTGAAAAGCTTGTTAAAGTGGATTTGATGCTTGTCAGGTAAAAGATATTCCATTCCGGGTAATTATCTATTGCAATTTTTGTGAAAAGGAATGTCCGCCCTGATTTGTCAACCAGATGATTGGTGTTTTCGGCAGGTTCGAGTCCCGTCCATTCCCATGGCCCTTTTCCGAATTGCTTTGATTCTGCAATTTGGGAAATATCAGATTCGGGAACTTTCCATAAAAGATAATGTATCCATTCTTTGTAATTTGACGAAAAAATAACTCCATTCGGGGATGTAAGCAGCCAGATTCCTTCAATATTAGCCGAGAGGTCTTTTTCAAGAAGGTCTATATTCAACTTCATTACCGCAACACCTCTTGGTTCTTCGTTCTTTTGAATATATACCGGATAACTGACGTATACGCCCCTTTCACTTGAAGTTACCCCTACAGCCATGTATACAGCCTGCGGTCCGTTGATGGACTTTTTGAAATCCGGGCGGAAAGAGTAGTTTTTTCCGACGAAGCTTGAAGGGGAATCACGGTTTGAGGATGCCATGGTGGTGCCTTTTGCGTCCATAAGATAGCATACGCTTACTCCAAAGGCTTCACGGAAATTGTCTAATATGGTGTTTGCATCTTCGATAGCACCTTTTCCAGGGTTTTTTAAGGCCGCAATTAATTCCTTAGAACTTGCCAAAGCTCTTACCGATTCCAGATTTTTTGTCAGGAATGAATCGATGTGGTTTTTTGTTGCAAGGGCATAAGAGTAGTTCATCCTCTCGATTTTTTTATTGGCGGCTTCATGCAATGATGAATAATAAAGATAACCTCCGGCAAATACTGAAAGAACGGCAAATATTGCTAAAATCGACAGAATTCTTAAAATTTTCATAATGGTTTTCTCCGGATATCGTTTATTATTATCGGACAAAGAAGCTTGCCGGCTTCGTAATAGGTCGTCATACCCGCGAAAGTCCGCTGCGGTGGAGTCCGCCTTTGTGGGGGTATCGAGGATCCTTGGAACTATCTGAAAAGTCCTGATTCTCGCTTCCGTGGAATGACAAGAAAGGTGTATTCAGCGCTTTTTGCAAATCCGCAAATTCTATTTTCCGATTTTACAATCCCCACACCCGCAGACCGGACAATCTACAGCTTGCTTTTCTTTGCTTTTTTCATCATGAAGAAGCCTGTCCACAAAGGTTTTAAACGCATGTCCGCATTCGGGGCACAAAGCTTCTACTTCATCCTGTTTCTTGTTTTCCATTTGATATCCTTTCAAACTGAGGGTTATAATTCTGTTTGATAAGCATCTTCTTGAGGGCTTTTTGCACATTCAGGGCAAAATCCGATAAACTCCAGCCTGTGGCCTATAATTGAATAATTGGTATATGGCCTTACCTTATTTTCAAGATTGGTTTCGATTTCAATCAGCGCATCATCAAGACGATCGCATTTAATGCATCTTATATGGTAATGGTTCTCAGGCGTTCCGTCAAAACGCTTAAGAGTGCCGACGTATCCGATTTTTTGAATTTCTCTTAATTCAGAGAGAACTTCAAGATTCCGGTAAACTGTTCCGAGGCTTATCCGGGGAAGGCGCTTACGAACCATCGCATAAATTTCATCAGCTCCGGGATGGGTTTTGACTTTTTTCAGCTCTTCAAGAATAACGGTCCGCTGACGAGTCATTCTATGGTTTTTTCTTTTCTGCAACGCCTGTCAGTTCTCCAAATATTTTAAAAAATTAAAGCTCCCCGCCGCAAGCAACGGAGAATGCGCCCTTTGTTTCGGTTCAATAATTGATGGTATTGTAAAAGTCCGATTTTGTTCTCTCGACTTTTTTCCGGGTCCATCATAATTTAAGTTAATTTTATACATGACATAAAAACAAATTTTTTTCAATGGCCTGATATAAACATTTGTCTTTGTCAGTGCTTGTTTTTTTGAAAATGGAATTGATCGGGTAAAAAGTGAAGCCCAGCTCTGAAGAGCGGGGCTTCCCGGTAAGGAAAGTATCTATTTCAGACAGCTTTCCTTGACACCACCTTAAAAGGCTGGGATTGCGGGAAGCGGTCCGGTCAAGAATGAAGTTACATGATAATTACATAATGACTATATTGAAAAGTGGATTTAATGATGCTAATGGGGAAAAACATATAAAGGCGTATAATCCGAAGTTCCGATATGACATATATCGTCAGCTTCATAGCTTTTAGCTTTGTGAGTTATCATATTGATATGTCTTGTGGAGGAAGGCGTGGCAGGAAGAGAAAAATTTGTTATCATAAATGATGATCCGGAAAGGAGAATTCGTACTTCAGATGGCAATACCCTTCTTTCGAGTCTCGCTGAAAACGGTATATACCTTCCTTCGGCCTGCGGCGGAAGGGGGATCTGCGGGACATGCAAGTGTGTCGTTAAAGAGGGCGGAGGAGAGGTGTTGCCGGCCGAACTAAGACATATCGGTGAAACCGAACGGAAGAATCTTTTTCGCCTTGCTTGCCAGATAAAAATTAAAGAGAATCTTAAAATAAATTTACCCGACGAAATATTCAGTATAAAAAAGTATAGCTCAACCGTGATTTCAAATGAGAATGTCGCGCCGTTTATTAAAGAGCTTATACTTAAGCTTGATAAAGGCAAAGAATTGAATTTCAAATCAGGCGCATATATACAGATTGATATTCCCGGATATGAACTTTCTTTTAAGGAATTCAGCGTTGCCGGGAAATACCATGAATCATGGGATAAAGTTGATCTCTGGAGTCTTAAAGCAAGCTCTGAAGAACCTGTATTCAGGGCTTATTCAATGGCCAATCCGCCTTCTGAAAAAAATGTGCTCAGATTCACGATACGTATTGCAATTCCACCTGCGGGGAAAAAGGAAATATCTCCCGGAATAAGCTCGTCATATATTTTTAACCTGAAACCGGGGGATAACGTAACCTTAACTGGTCCTTATGGAGATTTTTTTATTAAGAATACCGACAGGGAGATCTGCTTTATAGGCGGTGGAGCCGGCATGGCCCCGATGCGCAGTCAGATACTGGATCAGCTTCTTACGGTTAAAACTAAAAGGAAGATTACTTTCTGGTACGGGGCAAGATCGAAACAGGATTTGTTTTATGCTGATGAATTCAGTGAGCTTGAAAGGAAATTCGGTAATTTTAAATATCATCTTGCCCTTTCCGAACCGCAACCGGAAGAAAGGTGGGAAGGATTAACGGGCTTCATTCACCAGTGCCTGTGTGATAATTATCTTGTTTCACATAAAGACCCGTCTGAGATCGAATATTATCTTTGCGGGCCTCCGATGATGATAAATGCTGCGGTAAAAATGCTTGAAGGTCTTGGCGTTAAACAGGATATGATAGCCTACGACAAATTCGGATAGAAGAATTTTTCAGGAACGGATAAAATTTTTCAAATAAACCATTTACAGAATTACCCAGAAAGGAAAAGAGCATGGATTTCAACCTATCAACAGACCATGAAATTTTGCGCGATTCGGTTCGGAAATTTGCCGAAAAAGAGATCAAGCCTGTAGCAAGAGAACTGGACAGGAAAGAAGAATTTTCCTACGAAACAATGCAGAAAATGGCGGAGCTTGGTCTTTTCGGTGTTTTCGTTTCGGATAAGTATGGCGGACAGGCGATGGATTATCTTTCGTATATAATTGCGGTTGAAGAGATTGCAAGAATTGACGGATCGCATGCTGCAACTGTTGCAGCCGAAAATTCACTTGGTATCGGGCCTCTCTATTATTTCGGAAACGAAGAGCAAAAACGGAAATATCTTCCCAAGCTCTGCAAAGGAGAGACCCTCTGGGGTTTTGGCTTAACCGAAGCAAATGCGGGATCGGATGCCGCAAGCTCAAGAACAAATGCTGTCCTTGATGGGAATGAATGGGTGATTAACGGAAGCAAGATATTCATCACGAATGCTTCCACCAAAATCTCTGCCGGTTCGACTGTCCTGTGCCGGACGGGCACCAGGGAGGACGGCAGGCCAGAGCTTTCCTGCATCCTTGTTGAAGCGGGAACGCGGGGATACACGACAAAGGTTATGCATGACAAGATGATGTGGAGGGCATCAAATACAAGCGAACTCTATTTTGAAGATTGCAGGGTTCCGAAGGAAAATCTTTTAGGGCCGAGGGGGCAGGGATTTTACCAGATGATGCAGACCCTTGACGGGGGCAGGCTCTCAATAGGAGCAATGGGGCTTGGGGGGGCTCAGGGATGCTTTGACATGGCGCTTAAATACAGCAATGAAAGAGAACAATTCGGTCAGCCGATTGCCCGTTTTCAGGTAAATGCCTTTAAACTTGCCGACATGGCTGTCGAGATTGAATGCGCCCGTCTTCTGCTTTACAAGGCTTGCTGGCTGCGCGACAATAACATGGCTTTTTCAAAAGAGGCTGCAATGGCAAAATTATATTGTTCTGAAGCAATGTATATGTGCGCCAATCATGCTGTTCAGCTTCATGGCGGATACGGCCTGATGCAGGAGTATGATGTGGAGAGGTTCTACAGGGACCAGAAACTCCTTGAAATAGGAGAAGGAACTTCCGAGGTGCAGAGAATTGTTATAGCAAGGCATGTCGGAGCAATATAGCCCGTAATTAAACAATGATGAACTCGTAAAAAGTCGAAATATGCTCACTTAATGAGCTTTTTGGGGATTTTTAAGTCACTTCGCTAAATCACAAGAACTCGGGCTAACGCCCTCAAACAGCTTGTGATTTTTAACGCTCAGTTCCTTAAAAATC
>JAUYEO010000050.1 GCA_030689795.1 Desulfobacterales bacterium
ACAAGAACTCGGGCTAACGCCCTCAAACAGCTTGTGATTTTTAACGCTCAGTTCTTTAAAAATCTACTTCCCAAAAATCTCAAATCCGTTCGCATATGACTTTTTACGAGTCTATCAATTATCACTTTCATCATTATTTTCGGATACAATTTGTTGACACTTCTGCCGTCATTCAATATAAATGTACGTGCAACCTTTTACATTAATATGCACTGCATTTGCAACCATATACCATGCAAATATCATCTCAGGAACACTACGACAAATATATTAAAGCCCTCATGGATATCAGCAGGGTTATTACTTCAGATCTCTACCTCGAAGATATCCTGAAGCTTATCGTGATGGTTACAGCGAAGGTTACAGGCGTTGAAATCTGCTCACTCTGGCTTATAGATGAAAGCGTTTCTCCGCACAAGATCCGTCTTAAGGCAACCCAGGCTCTTGATCCGGATTATGTAAAGGACCGCTCATTGAATATGAATGAAGGCGTGGTCGGTTTTGTTGCAACTCATAAAGAACCTTTGATTATCGAAGATGTCCTTAAAGAGGAAAGGTTCAAGGAAAAAGAGATGGCAAAAAAACTGGGGCTTGTTTCAATGGTGAGTGTACCGCTTGAGGTAAAGGACGGGAAAGTTATTGGGGTCATAAACTGTTTTACATCAACCCCCCGCCTGTTTTCCGAAACAGATGTCAATCTTATAAGAACTGTTGCCAACCAGGCTGCCGCCGCAATAATGAACACAGAATTGATGGTAAAAACAAAAATTATCCAGGAAGAGCTTGAAACCCGCAAGCTCGTGGAAAGAGCCAAAGAGATTCTCATGCTCCGCAGAAAAATGACCGGAGAAGAGGCTTACCGCTGGATTCAGAAACGCAGCATGGATAAAAGAAAAACCCTCCGGAATGTTGCTGAAGCGTTATTGCTTTCCGAGGAACTTTCAGAAGAGCGCGAATAATTTAGAATTTATTACGAAGCCGTCATAATTTGGTTTCCGGTTTTATACACCTCCAGCGAATCCTCAATCCCTGGTCTGTTAAACAAAATTCAGAGATAAGAGATCAATCACCAGCGTGTTTCATTAAGTGCTGCTAACTATTATCGGCAAAATCAAGTAAAAATTACTTGACAAACATAATTAGCAGAGCTAACGAACGGCTATAATAAAAAGTATAAATTAACTTTCTCACAATGGCGTGGGGAGGTTTACAGGTTAAGACAAAGGCGTCTGTGCCCGGATAATAAGGGACAGGCGCCTTTTTTTGTTTGATCAACCAAATTAAAGGCAAGGAGAAAAAAATGAATTTAGGCCGACCCAATTCAAATGATGCGCTTCAGACAAAAAACCGTTCCCGCAATGTTGCTCCTCAGTCGGGAATATGCAGCAGATGCATAGACGGCTGCAAAGGCAATTGTGATCTTTTCGTCGCCACTTTCCGCGGAAGAGAGCTTTTATACCCTTCTCCCTTCGGTGAAATTACAGCTGGAGCAGATAAGGATTATCCCGTAGATTATTCACATCTCAATATCATGGGCTATGCAATTGGTGCAGAGGGTATCGAGGCTGATCCGGATCATGCGACATTTCCCAGGGTAAACACCGAAACATGGTACGGGGCAACCGAAAAAGTCAAAATGAAAATCCCGATGTTCACCGGAGCGCTGGGAAGCACCGATATTGCAAGAAAGAACTGGGAGCATTTTGCAGTAGGAGCCGCTATAACAGGAATCAGCCTTGTCTGCGGTGAAAATGTTTGCGGCATCGATCCTCAGCTTAAAATAGATAAAAACGGCAAGGTCAAGGATTCACCCGAACTTAAAAACCGCGTGGCTCAGTACAGAAGATACCATGAGGGTTATGGCGATATTCTTGTGCAGATGAATGTGGAAGATACGAGACTTGGTGTTGCCGAATACGCATTGGGAAGTCTCGGAGTTGAGACGATTGAGCTCAAGTGGGGCCAGGGAGCCAAATGCATAGGTGGAGAAATAAAGGTAAATTCCATCGACAGGGCTCTTGAACTTAAAAAACGCGGATATATAGTGACTCCCGATCCGGAAAATGAAGGAGTTAAATCAGCTTTCAAAATCGGAGCCATAAAGGAATTTGAGCGTCACTCGCGTCTGGGATTTCTGGACCAGGAAGCTTTTATGAGAGAAGTCGACCGGCTCAGGAAGCTCGGCGCCAAACGTGTTACTCTGAAAACAGGCGCATACCCGATGAGAGAGCTTGCAATGGCTATCCGCTGGTCATCCGATGCCAAAATAGATCTTCTTACTATAGATGGCGCTCCGGGCGGAACCGGAATGAGTCCGTGGCGGATGATGTCGGAATGGGGCATTCCTTCAATATATCTGCATTCAATGGCATATGAACTCTGTCTCAGGCTTGCCCGTAAAGGCGCATGGGTTCCGGATATTGCTTTTGCAGGCGGTTTTTCAAGCGAAGACCACATCTTCAAGGCGCTTGCCCTTGGGGCGCCTTTCTGCAAAGCCGTATGTATGGGACGCGCACTAATGATCCCAGGCATGGTGGGGAAAAATATCGGTCGCTGGCTGAAAGGAGAAGACGGCGGACTGCCCAGCACGGTGTCGAAATACGGGACGAAGAAGGAAGAGATATTTGTCTGCTACAACCAGTTGAAGGAAAAATACGGAAAAGAGGCGGATAACTTTCCGCTCGGCGCAGTCGGATTGTACAGCGCTGCCGAGAAATTACGTATAGGTTTGCAGCAGCTTATGGCCGGAGCAAGAAAGTTCAGAACACATCTTATTACAAGAAACGACCTTGCAGCTCTTACGGAAGAGGCTTCAAAAGTAACAGGCGTTCCTTATATAATGAATGCTTACAGGGAAGACGCCCTTAAGATAATTGATGCATGATTGACCGGATGACGGGGGAATAACTAAGGGGCGCAGTCTTCAAGGCTGCGCCCCATTTTTTATGGATCATCGCCAAATTAGCTGGTGATAGTGTGAGGGTTCAAGGATTCCAGGATTCGAGGGTTCCAGTGACCGGGCAAGCGAATGAGTTATCAGTCGCTTGTCACAGGATTAGCGCACAGGATTAGCGGGCAAATTCGAAAAGTTCTGTTTTCTTGGAAATAGGTTATCTTATAAGGAAGGTTTGTCATATCTTCAGGGGGATATCATGGAGATAGGGGGGATGGTGAAAACCATAATAAAATAACCATTAAAACAAACGCTTGAACCCTTGAATCCTCGAATCCTGGACCCCTTTCTCCTACTATTTTATTTTGGCCCACAGAAGCCTTGCGGTATCAGTCCCGGTATTTTTCCACTCAGACGGGAGTACGGAGGTAAGATAGACCACGTCGCCGGGATTAAGAATATGGATGGTTTTGTTCATCTTCATCTGCAGTTTTCCCATCACCAGATATCCGAACTCTTCTCCTTTGTGGACAAAAAAGTGAGCCGGAATTTTTTTCCCCGGCGGAATCTCTATGATAAATGATTCGACTTTAGGTTCAAAGTCGACCGGGGTGAGCATTTTTCCTGTTATGCTCCCTTTCGGGAGGAATGGGAACTGGATGTCGATAGCCCCGGAAAAGGGAAAAACAACCTTGTTTGAAGCGTCAACCGGTTCACTGAAAAAAGAGCTTATGTCAACCGAAAGAACCTCGGCTATCTTCATGAGTGCCGGAAGAGAGGGATATATCAGGTTGCTTTCCACCTGTGATATATTGCTGGGAGTCACCCCGACAAGCTTTGCCAGTTTTGTCTGGGGAATGCCGTATCTTGTTCTAAGTTCCTTTATCCGCGTTCCTATGTCGATTCCGCTTTTTGCCTGCTTGTCGAATTCAAATGCGATGTCGAGACCTTTTGCCCAGTAAATATAAGGCTTGTTCAGCGTATCAAGGGTTCGCTTTTCAGCCTTTAACACAGTAAGGGCCGTTTTCCCTCTCTTTACCGACAAATCGATTGCAACCTGCGCTATCTGGTTTATCTGCGCTCTAAGCCTCTGTGTATGGGCCTTCTTTTCGATTATCCAGTAAGCGATCGTGTTAAGCTCGTAGAGGCGGGGGCAGGAATGAGAATAAAAATTTATAATATGCTCTTCCCCGTTCCACAATTCCTGCATACCGGTTATGCTTTCAAAGACAAATCTCACATCTCCTTCGAGCTTTTCATGGATTCCGTAAAAGGCGTCCGAGACGTCTTGAATGCTGCGGGGATCTTTTACCGGCAATATCCTGCATTTGAGGTCGCTGTTTCTACCGCTGTAAAAATCGAGGAATATTCTGGATCCGGCTCCCTTTCCGTATGTGAAGCAGTCGAGAATGGTAAGCAGCGGGTTGTCTGCAAGACGGCCCAGTTTTTCAAGCAGGTTCCGCGGGGACCTGTCGAAGCTCACATAAATGAGCGGCTTTTTTTGTGCCTTGGATGCCTGAATGAAATTGAGACAGAAAGGCGCCGCAAGGCTTCCCGCATCATCATGCCATACTACATTGTCGCCGATATAGAGTCCGTCAAGAAGCCTGTCAAGCTGGCTTACTCCTGAAGCAACGCGTAGTTTTTCAGCAACCATCTTTTATCCTTTGAAGTTCTGTAATTGAGTTTAAACCATTATGGTTACATGCTATTTTATCCGGATAGTTATGTCAAGCAAAGCGAGGGCGTTGCATAATATCGGGAAGATGGGAAGAAGGCCTCCAAAATCAATCATCTCAATCAATCATCTCTTGTAAAAGCATAAAAATTTGATATTATAGCAAAGTTGTGCAACCGGCAGAGACTATTATAAATGGTCTCTGCTGGTTGCATAACCCACCGCTTTTAAAATTAATATTAAATTAAAATCAAACCGAGGCATAAATTGCTTCAAGAATACAATCAAAAGTCCGATGTGTTTTATTCGCATTTGAAAGTTTTTCACGAGTTGATGCTGATCAAGGTGCGTGAAATCTTGTTTGTGTCAAGTCCATACGATGCGTTCATAATGGAAGAAGATGGCAGCCCTGCATCAAGAATCATAAATGAATACAGTGGATTAAATCTTAGCATGCCCCCCAGGGTGACACGGACTTCTTCGGCGATGGAGGCTCTGTCTCTTTTAAATAAAAAAGAATTCGATATGGTCATAACCATGCCGAATTTAGATGACACGGATGCTTTTTCGCTGGGTCTGGAAATTAAGAAGCTCAATCCGGTTTTACCTGTTATCCTCCTTGATCACAGTCCCAAAGGCATTTATCCTTTTCCTGAAAACAAAGACTGCAGCGGTATTGATAGAATCTATATTTGGTCAGGCAACTCTGATCTGCTGCTTGCAATCGTTAAAAACGCGGAAGACATCCTGAATGTAGAACACGACACCGAGACCGCAAATGTCCGGGTTTTGATCCTTGTTGAAGACTCCCCTGTTTATTATTCTTCTTTTCTACCCCTGATTTACAAGGAAATTGTAAAACAAACTCAGGCTGTCCTTGAAGTTGGCCTCAATGAAGAGCACAGGCTGCTCACAATGAGGGCGAGACCTAAAATACTGATAGCGGAAAACTATGAAGATGCAATGAAACTTTACATGAAGTTCCGGTCATTTCTGTTCGGCATAATATCGGATACAAGCATACCTAAAAATGGGGAATTGGTTGATGATGCAGGGTTTCTTCTACTTTCAAAAATCAAAAAGGAAATTCCTGATCTTCCGCTTCTAATGCTTAGCTCTAAACCGTCAAATAAAGACAAGGCAGATCAAATCCAGGCCGTTTTTCTGGATAAAAATTCCCCGGATCTTCTTGCAGAATTACATGAATTTTTTCTTACCCATTTGGGATTTGGAGATTTTATTTTCCGCTTACCGAATGGCACGGTAATTGATCGGGCCTCCGATCTGCGAGCGCTTGAATTAAAGGTAGCCCAGGTGCCGGATGAATCACTTGTATATCACGCCGAGCGCAATCACTTTTCCAACTGGATAATGTCCCGTTCGGAGATCTCCCTTGCTTCAAGATTTCGCGATGTTAAAGTCTCTGCATTTATATGCGCTGATGACATGCGAAATTATATAATCACCAATATTCATGCAGTTCGCAAGTGGCGCCAAAAAGGTGTGGTCGCACAATTTAACAGCCTTAATTTCGATTCCGATATAATGGAATTTGTTAAGGTGGGTAATGGATCGTTAGGTGGAAAGGCGCGGAGCCTGGCTTTCATGTCAGCCATGCTGAATCAGAATACAAAAATCCATGAAAAATATCCCGAAATTAACATTAGAATCCCCAAAACACTCGTAGTCAGCACGGATGGATTTGAATCTTTTATATCATTGAACAAACTGCAGGATTTTGCTAAAAATGATTATCCTGATGGAGAAGTTACTGAAAATTTTTTAAAAGCCGAACTGCCGGAATGGTTGTTAACAAATATTGAAACTTACCTTACCCAGGTGAAATATCCTCTGTCTGTACGTTCGTCCAGCCTGCTGGAAGATTCACAATTCCTTCCGTATGCCGGAATCTATCAAACCTATATGATTCCAAATAATCATTCCGGCTTTTCAAAGAGGCTTCAACATCTCATCACAGCCATAAAGCTGGTTTATGCTTCTACTTATTATGAAGGGGCGAAGGCTTTTTCCCGCAGTACATCAAACAAACCTCAGGAAGAGGCGATGGCGGTTATCGTCCAGCAACTGACCGGAGAAGAATATGGAGATTATTTCTATCCGGCTATTTCCGGTGTAGTCCAGTCTCATAATTTTTATCCGGTTTCCAAAATGAAACCCGAAGAAGGCATTGCTCATATCGCACTTGGTTTAGGGAAGACCGTTGTGGACGGTGAGCGGACAGTGAGGTTTTCACCGAAATATCCGGGTATCCTGCCTCAGTTTTCCACGGTTGACGATATACTTGCAAACGCTCAAAGGTTCTTTTACGCACTGAAGATTCACAATTACCCTGACGAACTCAACTTTCGAAACTATTCAAACCTTGAAAAAAGAGAATTGAATGATGCTGAATCGGAATATCCCGTTAAGATACTCGCAAGCACTTACGTGCCTGGAGAACATCGTATCCGTGATACAGACTATATGCCGGGGCACAAGGTTTTAACTTTTGACAGAATACTCAAACACGGAACATTTCCGTTAGCGCATTTATTGTCGGACATGCTTGAGTTGGGACGAAAGGGAATGGGGTGTCCTGTCGAGATTGAATTTTCCGTAAACCTGAGTTCCGATACAATGAAGAAAAGCGATTTCTTTTTTCTCCAGATGCGACCAATGGTTGCCGGTGGAGAAAGACTTGAAGTTCAAATAAGCGAGCAGGAAATTGAAAAAGCATTTTGCCGTTCCAAACAGGCTCTTGGAAATGGGAAGAATGAGGAGATGGCAGATATTGTATATGTTAAACCGGATGACTTTAAGCTGGAAGAAACGCAACGGATTGCAGAAGAGATTGACAAGATAAATGCCG
>JAUYEO010000029.1 GCA_030689795.1 Desulfobacterales bacterium
GCTTCGTAAAAAGTCATTCTGCTGTGTTGCACTTCATCTTTCGTCATTGCAGCGTACTGACGCGTACGCTTCATTCCTCAAGATTCGCGCGCCTTGCATAATGAGCTTTTTACTTTGCCTTCTGAACTATGACTTCCAGCAAAGCGGCCTTGAATGTTTCCAGGGATTACGCATTCACTTGACCCCTCGAATCCTTGAATCCTTGAACCCTGTAAAATTTTAATGGAGGATTACAAATGAGCAAGTTAAAAATGACTCCGAGCGAAGCACTTGTGGAAACAATGGCTGCCGAAGGAGTTAAAACGGTCTTCGGCATAGTCGGCTCAGCCTATATGGATGCGCTTGATCTTTTCCCGGATGCGGGCATAAGGTTCATATCCGTGGCCCACGAACAGGCTGCTGCACATGCGGCAGACGGGCTTGCGCGCGTTACAGGAAGACCTCAGGCATGCATAGCCCAGAACGGACCCGGGGCAGCCAACTTTGTATCGGCCATAACAGCGGCTTACTGGGCGCATTCACCGGTTGTGGCAATAACACCGGAAACAGGAAGCATGGGAATTGGAACCGGGGGATTCCAGGAACTCGACCAGATGGCCTGGTTTAAGGAACAGACCGTTTACCAGGTCCGGGTAAACAGGCCTGAGCGCATGGCTGAACTTGCGCGCAGGGCATTTTACATGGCAAAGCTCGAAAACGGGCCGGCTCAGCTCAATATCCCCCGCGATTATTTCTATGGCATTTGCGAAGATGAAATATATCCGTCCTTAAATATTTCGAGAGGCTGCGGACCGAAAAAAGCGCTTGAAGATGCCGCCGACCTTCTGGTCAATGCAAAGTATCCGGTGATTTTATCCGGCGGCGGAGTCTCACAGGGAAATGCGATTGAGGAGACAAAAGCCCTTGCGGAATATCTTTCCGCTCCTGTCGTAAACAGCTACCTTCACAATGATTCTTTCCCTTCGGGACATTACCTTTCTGCCGGCCCTATTGGTTACTGCGGCTCGAAAGCCGCCATGCGGATTATTTCAAAGGCAGACGTTGTTCTTGTATTGGGATGCCGCCTCGGTCCTTTCGGAACTCTTCCGCAGTACGGGATCGACTACTGGCCGAAAAAAGCCCGAATCATACAGGTGGACATAAACGCGAAAGTGCTTGGATTAAGCAGAAAAGTCGATGTTGCAAGCCCGGCGGACGTTAAGGAATTTTCAAAAGAGCTTCTCGGCATGATAAAATCTCTTAAATCCGGCATGAAGGCAAACCCAAAACGGATCGCCGATGTGGAAAAAGAGAATAAAATCTGGAATAATGAGCTTGAAAAATGGTCGTCTTCAAAAACAAAACTTATGCACCCCCGCCGGTTCCTGCGGGAACTCTCCCTTGCCATACCTGAAGGCTCAATAATTTCCACGGACATCGGCAACAACTCTTCCATGTGCAATGCCTACTTCAAATTTAACGGAATACGCAGACACATATCGGCTTTAAGCTGGGGCAACTGCGGTTTTGCCTACGGGGCTGCAATGGGCGCCAAAATCGGAAGACCTGACCTGCCTGTTTTTGCCTTCCAGGGAGACGGGGCATACGGGATAAGCGGGATTGCGGAGGTAATGACCGCTGTCCGCGAAAAGATTCCTGTCATTGCGATAGTTGCCAATAATTTTGAATGGGGGGCTGAAAAGAAAAACCAGATAGATTATTACAGGAACCGGTTTGTCGGCTCCAATCTTAAAGAAAATCCCGATTATGCAAAACTGGCGGAAGATATGGGCGCAAAAGGTTATAAGATTGATGATTACAGGGATGTGCAGGATGTCATCCGTGACGCGGTCGCATCAAAAAAACCCTGCGTCATAAATGCAATCATCGAGGGCGGAGAAAAAGTGCTCGCCGAACCGTTCAGGAGGGATGCCTTGAAAAAGCCGGTCCGCTATCTGCCCAAGTATAAACACCTTAATGTAAAATAGAAGGATTCCAGGGGTCGAGGGTTCAAGGATTCAAGTGAAAAAACCGAATATCGAATTTCTCCTTAAGGCGCTTGCCTGAGGCTCACATTATAGAGATATGAATCAAATGATAATTCTTGTTTTAAACAGCGGAAGCTCTTCGCTTAAATACAAACTCTTCAATATGCCGGATGAAGAACTCCTGTCTTCGGGTTTAATTGAAAACATTGGGGATGCGCATAAAAAATCTGTCTTTACATATAAAAATCTGCCGCACGAAAAAATCAAAGGAGAAACGGATTGTAAGGATCACAGGCATGCGGTTGAACTCGTGTTTGATGCCCTTACGGAAACAACAAGCGGTTTTCTGAAAAATCTGAAGGAAATTTCAGCTATCGGCCATCGTGTTGTCCACGGGAAGGATATTTTTACGGGGCCGGCAGTCGTCTCGGAAGATTCTCTTGCGGAAATGAAAAAGCTTACGGAGCTTGCTCCTCTTCATATGCCTGTCAATATAGCCTGCATTGAAGAATGCATTAAAATTCTTCCCGGCGTTTTGCAGGTGGCCCATTTCGATACGAGCTATTACACGGGAATGCCCGAATTCTCTTCTCTTTATCCTGTTCCTTATGACTGGCATAAAAAATATTCCGTGCGAAGATACGGCTTTCACGGCATCTCTTACCAGTATGTAAATGAAACGGCCTCTCTCCTTCTCAAAAAGCCTCTTTCCGAACTGAAACTGATTTCAACCCATCTCGGAAACGGCGCCAGCATTACCGCTTTTTCTCAGGGACGGGTTCTCGATACAAGCATGGGATTCACACCCCTCGAGGGACTCATGATGGGCACAAGGGCCGGTTATTTCGATCCCGCTGTTATTCCCTATCTTATATCCAAAACAGGCTTCAGCCTGGAAGATATAATAAAAAAGCTCAATAATGAAAGTGGTCTGACTGCAATAAGCGGTATAGGCCGCGATATGCGGAGCATAATTGACGCTTCACGGGAGGGCAACACCCGTGCTCAGCTTGCTTTCGACATGTTTGTGCATACCTTGAGAAAATATATAGGGGCTTATTTTTTTTCCCTTGGCGGAGCCGATGCAATAATATTTACCGGCGGAATCGGGGAAAATTCACCTGAAGTAAGAGAGGCGGTATTTGAAAACCTTGCGCCGCTCGGCCTTGCGATAGATGAAAAAGCAAACCGCTCAATAAAGAGAGAAAAAACAGGATTCATCAATACGGAAACAGGTAAAACAAAGATTCTTGTAATCCCGGCGAATGAAGAGCTGATGATTGCGCGCGAAACATATAAGACGGCTTCGTAAAAAGTCATTCTGCTGTGTTGCACTTCATCTTTCGTCATTGCAGCGTACCAAAAGTACGCTTCATTCCTCAAGATTCGTGCGCCTTTCATAATGAACTTTTTACTTTGCCGTCTGAATTTAGACTTTTTACTAAGCAGTCATATAATGACGATCTCGTAAAAAGTCATATGCGAACGGATTTGAGATTTTTGGGAAATAGATTTTTAAGGAACTGAGCGTTAAAAATCACAAGCTGTTTGAGGGCGTTAGCCCGAGTTCTTGTGATTTAGCGAAGTGACTTAAAAA
>JAUYEO010000038.1 GCA_030689795.1 Desulfobacterales bacterium
GAACGTCTCTCTCAAATCATTTCAAAATTCAATGTTGATCTGAAAACCGCTCTTGAAATTGCTCCCCGGTCAACGGTTTTCACGACGCATACCCCTGTGATTGCAGGACATGATGTGTTCCCCGCTGAAATTGTAAAACCATATCTTGAACCCTTTAAAGATAATCTGGGGATCGGTGAAAAAGAGCTTTTATCATGGGGAGAGCCTGCCTGGAAAGATTCGGCCGGCCAGTTTTCGATGTTTGTTCTTGGCCTGAGAATGGCCCAGCATTGCAATGGAGTAAGCAAGCTTCATGGCTCGGTTGCCCGCAAAATGTGGGCTCATGTCTGGCCGGAAAGACCGGTGGACGAGATACCTATAACGCATATTACAAACGGAGCCCATGTGCCGACATGGATTTCATATGAAATATCACTTCTTTTAGACCGCTACCTTGGTCCGGGATGGAACAAGCATCCGTGGAATCCTGTCATTATGAACCGTATAGACGGCATTTACAACGAGGAGCTCTGGCGGGTTCATGAATTGAACCGTTCAAGGCTCATTCGCACATGCCGTGAACTGATGGTCAAACAGTATGAAAAACGGAATGCGCCGAAATCAATGATGGGAGATATAGAATCCGTTCTTGATCAGGGCGCCCTGACAATTGTTTTTGCCCGCAGATTTGCAACTTACAAAAGGTCGCATCTTTTGTTCATGGAGCCTGACCGCCTCGAAGCAATTCTGACATCGAAAACACATCCGGTACAGATAATTTTTGCAGGAAAAGCCCACCCCAAAGACCAGGAAGGAAAGGATCTGATAAAAAAAGTCGTTCAATTTGCCCAAAAGCCAAATATGCGCCACCGTCTGATTTTCCTTGAAGACTATGATATCAATACAGCAAGGGTTCTTGTTCAGGGCGCCGATGTCTGGCTCAATACGCCGAGACGCCCTTTTGAAGCCTGCGGTACATCCGGCATGAAAGCCGCCACCAACGGCGCGCTCAATATAAGCATACTTGACGGATGGTGGTGCGAAGGCTTCTCGGAAGAAAGGGGCTGGCGAATCGGCAACGGCGAAGAATATTCTGATCACGAATATCAGGATAACGTCGAAAGCCAGGCCCTCTACAACGTCTTGACTGATGAAGTGATACCCTGTTTTTATGACAGGAAAAATGGTGATTCTCCCCAGAGATGGCTGTATAAAATGAAAGAATCGATGAAAATTGCCATGAAAAGCTTCTGCAGCCATGTCATGGTATCAAATTATAGTAACATGTTTTATATTCCTTCCGCAAAACGCTTGCAGGATCTTTTATCGGATAATGCCGCGGAAGCGAAAGCCCTTGCCATCCAGCGCGAGAGACTCCGCGAATTATGGAAATTTATAAAGCTGGAGTCTCCCGTCAGAAAAAAATCCGGTCCGTTCAGGGCGGGGGATACTTTTAATGTAATAACAGAAGTCTATCTCGGAGAATTAAAACCGGAAGAAGTGGAAATTCAGCTTTACTTCGGCCGGATGAAATCCGTAGATTCGGTTACAGAGGGAAAAGCGGAATCCATGAAAGTTCAGGAAAACCTCGGGGGTGGACGGTACCTTTACGAATGTGATATAACATGTGACAACTCTGGAAGATTCGGCTTTACGGCAAGAGCGATACCAAAAGGCGACGATTGGATAAAAAACACCCCGGAGTTATTGACCTGGGCCTGATTTGGAACAAATTGGAAAGTCCAGCAAGGAAATGTCCATGAATGATGCTCCGAAAAAAAATCCCAGGATTCTTATAGTAACTCCTGAAGTTAACTACCTTCCGGAAGGGATGGGAAATCTTGCAAACTATCTCACCGCAAAAGCCGGGGGGCTTGCCGATGTTTCTGCGGCGCTGATAAGCGCTCTTTTTGATCAGGGCGCCGATGTTCATGTCGCCCTTCCCGATTACCGGGAGATATTCAGCGCCCAGCTGGCGCATATTTTCGGTAAAGAGCTGGATTTAATTCGCCGCAAAATGCCGGATGAAAGGATTCATCTGGCCGAAGACAGGGTCTTTTATTACCTGAATCACGTTTATTCCAACTATGGATGGGAAAACTTAAAAATAGCCCTTTCCTTTCAGCGCGAAGTCATAAACAACATCATTCCCCGCGTAAGACCCGATCTTATCCATTGCAATGACTGGATGACCGGGTTGATACCCGCCGTGTCGAGAAAGCTCGGCATACCCTGTTTGTTTACAATTCACAACATCCATACAAAAAAAACTTTTCTGTCAAATATTGAGGATACAGGCATTGATGCCGCCTCTATCTGGCAGAACCTTTACTACGAACTCATGGCATACGATTACTGGGGAACGCGCGAATCAAATCCGATCGATCTTCTGACCAGCGGGGTCTTTGCCTCCCATTTTGTCAATACGGTCAGTCCGACCTTTCTTGCAGAGATAATCGAGGGAAAACATGATTTTGTCCAACCCTACCTGAAACAGGAGTTATCAAACAAATGGTACGCCGGGTGTGCTGCCGGAATACTGAATGCCCCGGATTCGTCTTTCAATCCATCCACAGACAGCGAGATTCCGCGCCGGTTTTCTGAAAAGGACTTTGTTCGTGGAAAGATTGAAAACAAACGCGCCTTTCAGAAAAGACTGGGGCTTGTGCAGGATGATAAGGCTCCGATGTTTTTCTGGCCTTCACGACTTGATTCGATACAAAAAGGATCGCAGCTTCTTGCAGAAATTCTTTATACGGTTGTCTCTTTATACTGGCACAGGAATCTTCAGATAGTTTTTGTTGCAACCGGGGAATATCAGCCGCATTTCAAAAACATCGTCGATTTTCACCGGTTGCACAACCGTGTAGCCGTGTGCGATTTCGATGAAAAACTTGAACGTTTGGCATATGCCGCCTCGGATTTCGTGCTTATGCCATCGCGCTTTGAACCGTGCGGCCTGCCGCAGATGATAGGGCCGATATACGGCGCCCTGCCTGTTGCGCACGATACGGGCGGCCTGCACGATACGATAACAGAGATTGATCCTGAAAAAGATGCGGGAAACGGGTTTCTTTTTAAATTTTTTGATGCGCAGGGACTTCTCTGGGCAATACATCAGGCAATGGCTTTTTACGATTTACCGCCGAAGGTAAAACAAAAACAGATAAAAAGAATCATGGTTGAGAGCCTTGCAAATTTTAATCATTCCGTTACGGCACGCCAGTATATAAATCTTTATGAAAAGATGCTGCAGCGCCCCTTGATAAACACTTGATAAATACTTGATAAATACTTTTTCATGAGGCTGCCTATTGAAAGCAGATCCGGATAATATACAAATGTTTTATGAAAGCGATCCTTTCCTGAAGCCGTTCAAAACCGCCATTTTAAACAGGACAAATAATATGTCCGAAAGAGAGACCGTCCTTACACGGGACAGCAAAAACCTTGCGGATTTTGCTTCGGGACATAATTATTACGGTCTCCATTTTTCGGAAAACAAATGGATTTTCCGGGAGTGGGCGCCGAATGCCGTTTCAATATGCCTGATCGGGGAGATAACCGGCTGGCAGGAAAAAACCGGATTTTCGTTAAAAAGAATAAACGAAGATGGGGTATGGGAAATTGTTCTCCCCGCAGAAGCTTTAAAACACGGCGATCTTTACAGGCTCCGGATCCACTGGCCCGGCGGGGAAGGCGACCGTATCCCGGTTTATGCAAAACGCGTAATCCAGGACCCCCAAACGCTGATTTTCAACGCCCAGGTCTGGTCTCCGCAAGATCCTTACGCGTGGAGCTGTCCTGATTTCAAATGCCGGCAGGAGGCACCTTTCATATATGAAACGCATATAGGCATGGCTCAGGAGGAAGAAAAAACCGGCTCATACAGGGAATTCACGGACAAAATATTACCTCGTATCGTTTCTGCCGGTTACAATATGATCCAGCTTATGGCAATCCAGGAACACCCGTACTACGGATCTTTCGGCTATCAGGTTTCAAATTATTTCGCCCCTTCCTCCCGTTTCGGAACACCTGAAGATTTAAAAGAATTGATCGACACGGCTCATTCTGCGGGTATTGCGGTCTTAATGGATATAATCCACTCCCATGCGGTCTGCAATGAAGTTGAGGGCTTAAGCCGTTTTGACGGAACACTGCACCAGTACTTTCATGAAGGTACGCGGGGAATGCACAGCGCCTGGAGTTCCCGTTGTTTTGATTACGGAAAGATACAGGTTCTTCATTTTCTTCTTTCAAACTGCCGGTTCTGGCTCGATGAGTACCGTTTTGACGGATTCAGGTTTGACGGCGTCACAAGCATGCTGTACCTCCATCATGGTCTGGGAAAATCGTTCACATCACTTGAAGATTATTTCAACGAAGATGTTGATGAAGATTCAATTACCTATCTTGCCCTTGCAAATAAGCTTGTACACGATATCCGGCCTGATGCCGTGACAATCGCTGAAGATATAAGCGGAATGCCGGGGCTTGCTGTACCATTATCGGAAGGAGGGTTTGGTTTCGACTACCGATTCTCAATGGGAATACCCGACTACTGGATCAGGCTGGTCAAGGATTCTTATGATGAAGAATGGCCGACCGGCCACCTCTGGTATGAGCTAAACAACCGGCGGATGGAAGAAAAGTCGATAAGCTATTCCGAATCGCATGATCAGGCTCTTGTCGGGGATCAGTCCCTTATATTCAGGCTCATAGGCACGGATATGTATGAGCACATGACTGTAAATGATGAAAATTTCCGGGTCAACAGGGGGATCGCATTACATAAATTAATAAGGATGATTACAATGGCTACGTCCGGAAACGGATATTTGAACTTCATGGGAAACGAATTCGGCCATCCCGACTGGATTGATTTTCCCAGGCCGGGCAATAACTGGTCATATAATTACGCAAGGCGCCAGTGGCATCTTGTAGACGACCCTTTACTAAAATACCGCCTTCTCGCAAACTTTGACCGCGATATGATCGCCCTGGCAAAGTGTTTCCATCTTCTCGGATCTTCAACGCCCATGCTGCTATATGAAAATACGAACGACAAGATAATCGCCTTCAGGAGGGCCGGGCTTCTTTTTGCTTTCAATTTTCACCCGACCCGATCCTTTACGGATTACGGCTTTGATGCGCCTCCCGGAACATACAAGATGATTTTTGACAGCGATTCATGGGTGTACGGAGGATACGGCCGTCTTATCCCGGGACAGGAACACCATACCCTCTCAGACAAGGCAAAGAACTCGAACCGCCGGTTTATCAGCCTCTATCTTCCAACCCGTACGGGAATAGTATTAAAATACACGGAAAGTAACTATTCGGCCACAGATTCTCACACAGATGAACGCAGATAGATTTAAATACAAAGAAATAAGTAACACTGAGGTGGATAGGCTGAAGGCTGCAGGCTGCAGGGTTTATCCCTAAAAGCCTACAGCCTAAACACCTTCAGCATACAGTCTAAAGAACCGGTGTAGTTACAATAAAAGAAAAATATCCGTGCTGATCAGCGTAGATCTGTGGCTGAATAGTTACGTTCTACTTTGGTTTCTTTTCTTCCGGAACCTGAACCAGTTTTGTCTTTGCCTTGATTGCTTCGCGGATTGCCGGCAAAGCCGCGCGTGCGGCTTTTTCACCGGCCTCAATGAGTCTTTTCTTCTGAGTAAAATCGTCGTAGGCGACGTTTCCCACATCCGGATGAATAACCACGTCGGCATTCTTGGCTCCAAACACACCTATCTTGGAAGACATGATTGTAATGGCATGAAACGCCACTTCTATGGGATTTTTCGGTGCAACCGGGGGCAGGGCGGGAGAGATGGCCACAGCAATGACGACATCGGCTCCCTTTTTTATTGCAAAATCAACCGGTATGGGGTCTGTGACTCCCCCGTCAACAAAGATCTTTCCTCCGATTTCAACAGGAACAAAAACACCCGGTATGGCGCAGGAGGCGTGAACTGCCCGCGCAACGGGTCCGCGGTCGAAAAGCACGGCCTGACCTGTTCGCAAATCAACAGCAACAGCTCCATATGGAATTTTCATGTTTTCGATGTTTTTGCTGCGAAGGCGTGTGTTCAAAAAAGATTCGAGTTTTTCTCCCTTTACAAAGCCTCCTGAAAAGAAAGAAAAAGCCCTGAAGTCAAAAATATCCTCTTCGGTTATTGAGATCGCGATAAATTCGGCATCAAGCACGCTGCCAGAATCGGCATAAATTGCCCCTATCAGGCTGCCCACAGAAGTGCCTACAACAACATCGATTGGTATCTTCTCCTGTTCAAGGACTCTTAATACCCCGATCTCTGCAAATCCGCGGGCTCCTCCGCCTCCAAGCGCAAGGCCTATCCTGGGTAAAACTTCTTTTATCAACAAAACTGTCGGCTTTTCGTCCATTGTGTCTGTAGTCGCACAGGCCTGCATGAAAAAACAAATCAGCAATAATGCTGATAACACCCGAATATGATGAGAGCTGTGCATATTTTCCCCTTTGCCCGATAGTGCCGATTTTATGCAATGTACTGTTTTAAGACAAATCAAAATAAAACTGTGTTTGGAGGTTAATCGGTCTTTTTGAAATGATGAAAATATTTCATGACTCTTTCGACGTAATCTTCGGTCTCTTTTATGGGGGGGATGCTATTATAACGATCGACAACTGTGGGCCCTGCATTATATGCGGCAAGAGCAAGCTGAAGTTTTCCGTTGAACCGCTCGAGGAGTTCCCTGAAATACTGGGTTCCTGTCAGAATGTTTTCCCTCGGATCAAAGGGATCTCTCATCCTGAAGGCTCTCGCATTCTCCGGCATTATCTGCATCAATCCCAGAGCGCCTGCTCTTGAAACCGCTCTTGGATTGAAATCGGACTCAACCTTGATTACGGCTTTCAGCAGCGGAAATGATATTCCATGCCTCCTGGATGCTTCGGTAATCATATCATCATATGTGTCAGGTGAATATGCGCTTATGCGCAACGGTTTTTTTGCTGAAAAATCTTTTATGAACAGCCTGTATTGATATGACGGATCTGTCGGCACATTGGTAAAATGGACAACACCGTTTTCATCTATGAATTTATATATATCGCCGACTGCATAAGAAGAAATACATGATCCAAGCACCAACAGAACAGAGAAAATACCTGTCAGCGCCGATTTCCAGAGACCTTTGCATAACACACATGCAGTATATAGGAAAAATTTATCAGATATTTCTTTCAAGTCAGAGCCCAAACCAACAATTCCTTTTCTTTATCGTCCATTCGATTCCACAAAATTATGTTAAATTATACATAACTTTTCAGACAATTCAAGAGAAAAGATAAAAATCGGATTTAATATCAATATATTGCGGTTATAAAACCGCCTATATACCAGATAACCCATTCCGCAACATCTTCAGGCACCTTTATTTTCTGTTTCGTGTTCTTCGTGGCTTATAAAGGCCATCTCTGGTCTGAATAAGTTGATTTTTTTCCCCCCAAAAATCAGCCGGGATGGGTAAAATCTCCTGTTCCCAGCACTGTGATTCCTTTTTTTTTTGCGGCAATATAGAGATTTTCAACATCTGTGTTTTTAGCTGTCGCCAATGAAAAACGTGAATGAATATGCAAATCGACCAGAAACTTCATATTTGTTTTTAAAATCTCTTGTTAATTTACAATAAGCAATATATATTCAAACCAACATTTGTATTGCACAAAATATAGTATTTATTCATTAATGACAAAGAGTTGTGGCGCTTAATAATATATGGGTTTATTATCATCATCTGTATCTATAAACAGGTATTATGTCGAGGGCAAAATTGAAGCGCCTGTTCTCGATACGGTTAAAAAAGGCTTGGTAAAACACTCCTTCAGGGAAAAGGAAGACGAGCCTTCTAATAAAAATGCGGGGTGGACATCTTTTAATAATCATTTCAATCCAAATTTTAACGGATCTTCCTTTGTTATCGATGAGTTGTTTGTTTTTTCATTAAGACTTGATAAGAAAAGCGTGTCCCAAAAGATCATCAGGAAATTTGTTTTCATTGAAACGGCTAAAAGGCTCGAAGAAAGCGGGAGGGGATATTTAACCGCCAATGAAAAAAAAGAGGTAAAAGAACAGGTAACGGATGCTCTTTTTCTCAGGATGCCGGCTGTTCCGAATGTCTACGACGTTGTATGGAATTACGAAAAATCGATGTTATGGTTTTTTTCAAACAACAAGTCTGCAAACGAAGAGTTGGAAATACTGTTTTCCGCATCTTTTAATCAGTCTTTAATAAAGATTTTTCCTTATTCTGAAGCGGATATTTTACTTGGTCTGACAGATAAAGAGCGCGACCGTCTTTCTCTTTTATCTCCTTCTAAATTCGCGGGGTAACGATGCTCGATGTTTCGTTGACATACTACAGGTATGGTTTCCTGGGTAGTGAATTTCTGACATGGCTCTGGTTTTACATAGTCAATACAGATCATGATAAATTATTCGACAATAAAAATGAGATTCTTGAGATCGGAAACAAGATTGTTCTGGAAAGAAAAGTAAACGATGCTGTCGAAAAAGTTACGATAAAAGGAAAAGGTGCCGGTCTTGAGGAGGGTATTCTCTCTCTTAAAAAAGGTGCGGTTGTTAAAGAATTAAATCTTTTATACAGAAAAGAAGAGAAAGAGTGGAGTTTTACCCTAACCGGTGAAAACCTGAGCCTGTCCAACCTGAAAACCCCTGATATCGGTTTTATAAAAACAAAAAAGGATGTTGAGGGTTTTGTGGTTGAAAAAATTTTTCTTTATGATTCATTATATCTTTTAATAGATGGTTTATATAAAAAATTTATAAAATTAAGGGTGTCATCCGGTTGGATAAATGTTGTTTCTGAGATGAATAAATGGATAACTTCCTGAGTGTTTGTTTCTACTCTGTTTTTTGTTCATACTTTTTTGCTTTTGAACAATTCTTTTATGTTGATTTATATTTACCTTTTTATGAAACCTTTCTTTGTTGAATATAAAAGTTTTTTTGTGTTTATTTTAGTATAAAATCAAAGAATTAAACACTTATTGTGGTTATTGACAATGCATATTATACATCCTTTATTTATTAATTATAAAATAAAAGGAATTTAATTATGAAAATTAAAATAAAAAAAGACGACATTTCTGATGTGCTTTCAAAAATTCAGTCTATTGCCTCAAGAAAAACGAATATTGCCATTACAACGGCAGTATTGATTAAAACGGTAAAATCCGGAATCACTATTGTTTCAACCGATCTGGAGACCGGGTTTGAGGGTTTTTATCCTGCCGTAGTTGAAAAAGAAGGAGCAGTTGCAATAAATGCGAGAAAGTTGTTTGAGATAGTCAGAGATTTTCCAAACGATGAGTTATATATAAATGAAATAGAGAATTATTGGATTGAAATCATGAATCAAAGCAATGTCGAATACCGTATGGTTGGAATGAATCCGGAGGATTTTCCTAATATTCCAAGTGTTGAAAATATCACTTATTTTGACATTAAGTCGTCCGCATTTAAAAACATGATTGAAAAAACAGTTTTTATTATAGGAACTTCGGAAGAAAAAAGAGCTCATATCAACGGAATATATCTTGAAAATATTGAAAACAAGGGCGTGAAAAAAATAAGAATGGTATCGACAGACGGAAGCCGTCTTTCAAAAGTTGATTGTGTGTGTGATGAGGGATTAGCTTTGTCTGGGGAAACAGGAATAATAATTTCAAAAAAAGGTTTAAACGATGTCGGAAAATTTCTGGATCAGGAAGGCGATATAAAAATAGGTTATAATAAGAGCCATTTTGTATTAAAAAAAGATAATGAAACAATTATTATGCGGCTGCTTGAGGGAAATTTTCCGGAGTATAAAGACATAATAAACAGAAAAGAGGTTTTTTCGGTAAAACTAGACAGACAAATGTTTTTAATGATGTTAAAAAGAATGTCAATATTTACAACGGATAGCCATAAGGGTGTTGTTTTCAGTTTCAACAAGGGAAAGTTGCTGATTTCTTCGACAAACCCGGAGCTTGGTGAATCGAAGGAGGAAATGAACATAGATTATGACTCCGAACCAATGGAGATAGCCTTCAATGTGAGATATTTTATTGAAACCATAAATGTTATTTATGACGATAGCGTAAACATACTTCTTATAGATAATGAAAGTCCGTGTCTTATAGAGGGAGATAAAAACAAAAATTTCTTAAGTGTTATAATGCCGATGAGAATATGAACGAAGAAAATAACAATACATATACAGCAGACAACATAAAAGTACTGGAAGGTCTTGAGGCGGTAAGAAAAAGACCATCCATGTATATCGGAAATATTGATGTTCAGGGTCTTCATCATCTTGTTTATGAGGTTGTTGACAACAGTGTTGATGAGGCTATGGCGGGTTTCTGTGATCTGATTTCTGTGAGCATACACACCGATAATACCGTCAGCGTCGAAGACAACGGAAGAGGCATTCCCGTAGGAATTCATAAGACGGAAAAGGTCCCTGCCGCGGAAGTTGTCATGCTGAAGCTCCACGCGGGAGGAAAATTCGACAATGATTCGTATAAGGTTTCCGGCGGTCTTCATGGAGTCGGCGTTTCTGTTGTCAATGCGCTTTCCGCCAGGCTGGATCTCGAAATATATACGGACGGGAAAATATACCACCAGGTTTTTGAAAAAGGAAAAAAAGTAAGCGAGCTTACAATCCTTGGTGAGACAAAAAAAAGAGGGACAAAAATTCATTTTAAACCCGATACGGAGATATTAAACAGCGATAATTTTGAATTCGAGATTCTGGAGAAAAGATTAAGAGAGCTTGCTTTCTTAAATAAGGGTTTGCGGATAAAAATTGAAGATGAAAGAGCCGAAAAAAAGAAAGATTTTTACTATGAAGGCGGGATAACAGCTTTTGTGGAGTACCTGAATAAACATACGGTTGCACTGCATAAGCCGGTCTATTTTGAGGGAAAGAAGAATGATGTTCTGGTAGAGGTATCGATACAGTATAATGACACCTTTACAGAAAAGCTCTTCTCCTTTGCAAACAACATTAATACGATAGAGGGTGGGTTTCACCTTATAGGTTTTAAGACAGCACTGACAAGGGTTATTAATCAATATGCATCAAACGGAAATCTTTCAAAGGATATGAAGGAAAAAATAAGCGGCGAAGATGTACGGGAGGGGTTGACCGCCGTTATAAGTATCAGGCTTAAAAATCCGCAGTTTGAAGGGCAGACAAAAACAAAACTTGGAAACAGTGAGATAAAGGGCCTTGTTGAATCTCTTGTAAATGAAAAGCTTGCAATATTTTTTGAAGAAAACCCGGCGATTGCAAAAAAGATATTGTCAAAGGCGATTGATGCGGCAAGAGCAAGATTTGCTGCAAGAAAAGCAAGGGATATGGCAAGAAGCAAGGGATTGATGTCCGATGCAACGCTGCCCGGCAAGCTTGCGGAATGCCAGAATTCTGAACCTGCACAGAGAGAAATTTTTCTTGTAGAGGGAGATTCGGCGGGCGGCAGCGCAAAACAGGGAAGAGACAGAAAATTCCAGGCGATCCTTCCTTTAAAGGGAAAAATACTGAATGTAGAAAAAGCAAGATTCGACCAGATCCTTAAAAGCGAAGAGATCAGAAACATAATCATGGCTCTTGGCACCGGAGTAGGAAGAGAAGAATACAACATAGAGAATATCCGGTACCATAAAGTTATCATCATGACCGATGCCGATATCGACGGATCTCATATCAGGACGCTCCTTCTGACTTTTTTCTACAGACAGATGCCGGAAGTTATCGAGAAAGGATATCTCTATATAGCCCAACCGCCTCTTTTGAGAATCGGCAAGGGGAAAAGTGAAAAATATTTCAAAGATGAACACGCCTTAAATGATTATGCTATAAGGCATTTTTGTGAGCAATACAGGCTGTTGACCGACGATGATAAAAAGCCCATGTCCGACCAGGGCCTCTATCTTTTCATTGCAAACCTGTCCGAATATTCATCTGTTTTGGCCAGGTTAAACAGAAACGGCATTAAATCCGGTTTAGTGGAAACACTTTTAATAAACCGCGTCGAAGACAAGACTTTTCTACAGGATATAAACAAGATGTCTCATATAAAGAATATCCTGAAAGAAAAAAAATATAAAACGGGCGAAGTGCTCTGGAATCCTGAAAGAAACATCTATGAACTGACCGTTGAATACCCGGAAAGCATGATTGATGAAATGTTGTCGGAAGGTCTGAAAAAGGAAGAAACAAAAAAAATCAAGATAGGAACAGGTCTTGTTTATTCCGCGGATTACCTGAAATGCATAAATTTAGGCCACAATATTTTTAAATATGATAAGCCACCTTTTTATGTAGCAGGTAAAGAGAGCAAAGAATCTTTGCCGCAGGAAACAAAAATAGATGATAAGAATGAACTGCTCCGCTTTATCCTGGAAGAGGCTAAAAAAGGGTTGGTTGTTCAACGTTATAAGGGACTTGGAGAGATGAACCCGGAACAGTTGTGGGGGACAACCATGAATCCCGAAAAAAGGACCCTTTTACAGGTAAAGATTGGAGATTCGGTGGATACCAACGAAATATTTACCATACTTATGGGAGATGAAGTAGAGCCAAGAAGGGAATTTATTCAAAACAACGCGCTTGATGTGAGAATGCTCGATATATAAAACGAAATTGCGGATGAGCCATGTTAAATGTTGTCTCCATAGCGGCAAGAGATATTCCGGATGCCTGGTTTCAGTGTGTATATCACATTATAGACCACGGGTATAAATATGTAATCGAAAGAGGGAGTTTCGAGGGTCAGGAGAGACTCGAGTTTGATTATATCACGGTTCATATTAAATACCCGGGTGTCCGCCCGCTTATTCCGGATATACCGCACGCATTGAACATACCCAATCCCGTTGCAGAAGGTTACCTTGAAGAATACCTTCCATATCTGATGACTTCAGCCAAAAGCCCCAATGAAGACTACACTTACGGGCAATACCTTGAAAGCCAGATCGCCGAGGTTATAAGGATGTATAAAGAAGACGGTCACGGAACAAATCAGGCATATATGACCGTCGGGGATCCCTCAGCGCTCTACCTTGGAGATCCCCCGTGCTTGAGAGGCATCGACACAAGGATAAGATACGGAAAACTGCATTTCATGGTCTATTTCAGATCCTGGGATTTATGGAACGGATTTCCAGCAAACCTAGGGGCGATACAGCTCTTAAAAGAATACATGTCTTCCGAGATAGGGGTCGAAGACGGCGAGATAATCGCAGCCAGCAAAGGCCTGCACCTTTACGATTACATATGGGAACTTGCAAAGCTTAGAACAATGCGGGTGGAGTGATTTTCCCAGAAAGCATTCCGGGGTATGGCTAACAGGGGTCATTTAAAGCTATCTACGAAAGAGCCGTCAAAATTCAATGCTTCCCGGAGTTCTGGGAAAAGGTATGACATCCCGGATATTTTTGATGCCGGTTACAAGCATGAGGAGCCTTTCAAATCCGAGCCCGAAGCCACTGTGAGGAACGGTTCCGAAACGGCGGGAATCAAGATACCACCAGTAATCTTTTTTTGATAATCCGCTCTCATCCATCCTTGATTCGAGAACATCCAGGCGCTCTTCACGCTGGCTCCCGCCTATCAGTTCGCCTACCCCCGGAACAAGGATATCCATCGCAGCAACGGTTCTCCCGTCGTCATTTACTCTCATGTAAAACGGCTTGATGCTTTTCGGGTAATTATAGACAATGACAGGTTTATTGAAATGCTCTTCGGCAAGAAAATGTTCGTGCTCTGACTGAAGGTCTTTACCAAAGGAGACTTCGTACTCGAATTTTTTCCCGCATCCGGCCAGAATCTTTACGGCCTCTTCATACGACAATCTAACGAAATCAGATGAAGATATTGTTTCAAGATTTTTATATAAATTATTATCGACATATTTTGCAAATAATTCAAGGTCATCGCCACATTCATCGAGAGCATAGCCTGTCAGATATTTTATTGTCTCTTCACCAAGATCCATGTTGTCATAGATATCGCCGAAAGCGATTTCGGGCTCCAGCATCCAGAATTCAGCCGCATGTTTTCGCGTGTTTGAGTTTTCAGCCCTGAATGTCGGGCCGAACGAATAGACATCTCCCAGGGCGAGCGCAAACATCTCTGCCGATAACTGGCCGGATACTGTAAGATTTGCTGCTTTTCCAAAAAAATCTGAGGAGAAATCCGCCTTACCCTCTGTCTTTGGGGTTTTGTCCTGATTTATAGTTGTAACCTTAAACATCTCGCCCGCGCCTTCACAGTCGGATCCGGTTATTATGGGCGTGTGAATGTACGCGAAGCCTTTATCTTTGTAAAACTTGTGTATGGCAAAGGACATCTCCGATCTTATGCGGAAAGCAGCCCCGTATTTATTTGTACGGGGCCTTAAGTGCGCTATGGTCCTCAGGTATTCATCTGTGTGCCTTTTTTTCTGAAGAGGAAAAGAATCGGGAGCCATGCTTATAATGTCAAATTTTGTTGCCTGAACCTCCCATTTCTGCCCGCCCCCTTTTGATTCTACAAGATTACCGAGTACGGTCACAGCGGAACCGGTTGAAAGTTTCTTTATATCGTCGTAATTGGGCAGGTTTTTGTCTGCTATTATCTGCGCATTTTTCAGGCATGAACCGTCATTGATTTCTATAAATGAGAATCCGCCTGAATCACGCCTTGTCCTCACCCAGCCATTTATAAGCACATTATCAAGCGGCGCATCCGAATTTAAAAGAGATAAAATTTTGTATTTTTTCATAGTAACATCCAGCGAGTAATTGTTGTATCTGTATAAAGTCTGAAGTTTACCGCCCCCATTTTTTGACTTTTTAAGAACTCATCAATAAATGATGCTCTCGTAAAAAGTCATATGTGAACGGATTTGAGATTTTTGGGAAATAGATTTTTAAAGAACTGAGCGTTAAAAATCACAAGCTGTTTGAGGGCGTTAGCCCGAGTTCTTGTGATTTAGCGAAGTCATTTAAAAA
>JAUYEO010000042.1 GCA_030689795.1 Desulfobacterales bacterium
ATTTTTAAATGACTTCGCTAAATCACAAGAACTCGGGCTAAAGCCCTCAAACAGCTTGTGATTTTTAACGCTCAGTTCTTTAAAAATCTATTTCCCAAAAATCTCAAATCCGTTCGCATATGACTTTTTACGAGTCTATCAAACTTGAATTCATCGGTGTTTCCGGAAAAAGGACACCGGGAAGCAATGCTTGCGGAGATCTGCGAGCGGGCAAATGCAAACATTGCGGCGGCAAATTACTATTTCCGAGACAAGGCAACCCTGTACGCCGAGGCATGGCGAATGTGCGTTATCCAAAGCTCTTGCTAAACGATATAATTGAGGAGTTTTTTGAGTCCTGTTCGGATATCATGCCTTGGAGAGAATAGAAGTTTTTGCCCGGCAAGTGTTATATCGGCATAAGAATGTTTCAGATCCCCGGCGCGCGGTTCATGAAATTCGATATCAAATGATTTTCCGGTCAGCTCTTTAAGAACTTTAAGCAGATCAAGCAGGGATGTTTGAAAGCCGGAACCTATGTTGAAAACATCTCCCTTTCCGACGCCTGTTGAGTGCATTGCAAGAATACAGGCCTGAACAACATCATCCACAAAGACAAAATCCCTGGTCTGCTTTCCGTCTCCGAATACAGCCGGAGGGTTGCCGTCCGTTACTGCTTTAACAAACTTTGAGATGACTCCCGAGTATAAGGAATCCGGATCCTGGCGTGGGCCATATGCGTTGAAAAACCTCAGCCCGACAGTTTCGAGTCCGTAAAGTTTGGCAAAAACGGCAAGATAGTGTTCTGCCGCAACCTTGGCAAGGCCGTAGGGAGACTCGGGTTCCGGTTTCATGTCTTCGCGTTTGGGGAGTTCCGGATTGTTTCCGTAAACAGCCGCGCTGCTCGCAAAGACCACCCTTTTTACACCCTTATCCCGTGCAGCGGTGAGAACGTTTAATGTTCCCGTAATGTTTATATCATGATTATCGAGCGGATGCTTTACCGAATCAAAAACAGATACGAGGGCGGCTCCATGAAAAACATAATCAACTCCGGACATGGCCGAAGTTATTGCGGGAAGATCCCGGATATCGGCTTTGATCAATTCGATTTTATTTCTGATGGAAGAAATGTTCTTTTCATAACCGGAAGAAAGGTTATCATAAATCCTGACCCTGTTTCCTCCGGATATGAGCGCCTCGGCCACGTGAGAGCCGATAAAGCCGCACCCTCCGGTAATCAGATATACCATCAGTTTTTCAGCCCCGTTTTTTTATCGAGATGTTTTTTAAGCTGGTTTTCGAGGTCGGCGAAAAGGTTTTTCTTCTTTTCAGCCTGCTGTGCCTGAATCGATGCGACCTTTTGAGTCAACTCTTTTCTGGAATCCTGAAATTTCTTCAATTCCTCGTCCATGCCGCTTGTTTTTGTACCCCTGGGAATTTCTTCCAGCGCAAGATGATTCTTGATAAAGAGTCTGGTTCCGAATGCGCCCTCGACAATTTCAATTGCATCTATTCCGCCGAGTTTTCTGCATATGTAATTTCCCTGTTCGAGCGAAAAAGAGAGGAATTTGCATACATCCTCTATGGAAGGGGGGATAGAATTGCGGCGTTCAAGAACCCTGATTGCGGCAACTGTGAGATGGGCATCCGAATAAAGATCTGTACTTTCCATGGCAATTAATATGATATAAAAATCAAAAGGTAATAAATCACTTTTTATGCGATAAATATTAAAAAGTTATCTTAAGTCTCCATCTTGACATATGACTGCAATCAGAGTAACATTTTTTAACAATTTGTCAAGTAAGCATATGTTGATGATATCGTAAAAAGTCTCAAATCCGTTCGCATATGACTTTTTACGAGAGCGTCATATTTTATTATAATAAAAAAGAAGCTAAGGAGGGTGCCATGACAGAGATCATTGATGTAAAGGCAAGGGAAGTTCTCGATTCGAGAGGAAATCCTACAGTTGAGGTGGACGTGATTGTCTCCTGCGGGGCCATGGGGCGTGCGGCTGTTCCTTCCGGAGCCTCAACCGGGACGCGCGAGGCTCTTGAGCTTCGTGATATCAAGGCAAAAAGATTCGGAGGCAAGGGCGTTGCCGGAGCCGTTAAAAACGTACTCACCAGGATAGCTCCAGCGATCCGGGGTATGGATGCAGCGGATCAGACGGCGCTTGACAGATACATGATCAAACTGGACGGCACTCCGAACAAGTCAAAATTCGGGGCTAACGCAATCCTGGGCGTTTCAATGGCTGCAACAAGAGCCGCTGCCGCCGCATTTGGACTGCCTCTTTACCGCTACATCGGCGGAATAAATGCCAGATATCTGCCCGTGCCCATGATGAACATTATAAACGGAGGCGCCCATGCGGCAAACAATCTCGACATACAGGAATTCATGATAATTCCTGTCGGGGCAAAAAGCATGGCTGAAGCCGTCCGGATGGGAGCCGAGACTTTTCACAGCTTAAAGAAGATACTGAAGGGCAAAGGCCTTAATACTGGTGTGGGGGATGAGGGCGGGTTTGCGCCGGATCTTAAATCAAACGAGGAAGCGATTAAAAATATCATGCTTGCCATAGAATCGGCGGGATACAGACCCGGCAGGGATATAGGGATCGGACTCGATGCGGCTGCAAGCGAGTTTTATCAGAAAGGAAAATACAATCTGAGTTCCGAAGGCAAACAATTTACGTCGGAACAGATGATAGATTACTATGAGAGGTTGATAGATAAATACCCGATACTCTCCGTTGAAGACGGGCTTGCCGAGCAGGACTGGAAAGGCTGGAAAACAATGACAGGACGCCTTGAGGGAAGCGTCCAGCTTGTGGGCGATGATATATTCGTTACAAATCCTGAAATATTTGCTAAAGGGATTGAAAAGGGCATAGCAAACTCAATCCTTATCAAGCTTAACCAGATAGGGACGGTTACAGAGACTCTCGATACGATCGAAATGGCCAAACAGGCGGGTTATACAACCGTGATATCTCACAGGTCAGGTGAAACCGAAGACTCATTTATTGCCGATCTGGTTGTAGGAATAAACGGAGGCCAGATAAAAACAGGGTCAATGTCGAGGAGCGACAGAGTGGCAAAATATAACCAGCTCATGAGAATTGAAGAAGAGCTGGGAGATGCCGCACTCTTTTCGGAAGAGGTTCTCTGAAAATATCATAACAAAAAAACGAGCAGGTATAAGAGGCGCTGATATGGGTAATGATACGAAGTTTATTTTTGTGACGGGCGGAGTGCTTTCATCTCTCGGCAAAGGGCTTGCTTCTGCATCCATAGGAGCGCTTCTGGAAAGCCGCGGCCTTTCCGTAACCATACAGAAACTTGACCCGTACATTAACGTGGATCCCGGCACAATGAATCCTTTCCAGCATGGAGAGGTTTTTGTCACCGACGACGGCGCTGAAACCGATCTTGATCTCGGTCACTATGAACGCTTCACAAGCGTCAGGATGGGAACTGATAATAATTTTACAACAGGCAAAATATATTACTCGGTAATTTCCAGGGAGAGGAGGGGAGATTATCTGGGCGGAACCGTTCAGGTTATTCCGCATATCACCGAAGAGATTAAAAGAAGCATCAGGCTGGTGGCGGACGGAGTCGATGTCGTTATTGTGGAGATAGGCGGAACAGTAGGGGATATAGAAAGCCTGCCCTTTCTTGAAGCCATAAGACAATTCAGGACCGATGCAGGGAAGGAGAATGTTATTTATATCCATCTGACGCTTGTTCCTTACATAGCGACAGCCGGAGAGGTAAAAACCAAGCCGACGCAGCACAGCGTCAAGGAGCTGCGGAGCATAGGCATCCAGCCTGATATACTTCTTTGCAGAACCGACAGGTACCTTTCAAAAGATATCAAGGCAAAAATAGCTCTTTTCTGTAACGTTGGTGTAGATGCCGTTATAACCGCAAAAGACGTAGAGTCGATTTACGAAGTGCCTCTGATATTTCACGGCGAGGGGCTGGACGATAAAATTATAGAGCTGCTCAATATATGGACAAGGGCGCCGCGTCTCGAAGCCTGGGAGGATCTTGTAAGAAGAATTAAAAATCCCGGACATTCGGTAAAGATTGCTATCGTGGGGAAATACACAAATCTTATAGAATCATACAAGAGCCTCAACGAAGCCCTTTATCACGGCGGATTTTCAAATGACTGCCGGGTCAGCCTTTTCTTTGTTGATTCGGAGAATATTGACGGCAATAACTGCGGTAAAATTCTTACTGACGCAGACGGAATACTGGTTCCGGGAGGATTCGGCTCGCGCGGAGTCGAGGGGAAAATATGCGCCGCAAGGTACGCCAGGGAGAACAAAGTGCCTTATTTCGGAATATGCCTTGGAATGCAGATAGCTGTAATAGAATATGCCCGTAATGTCGTCGGAATGGCAGGAGCCCACAGCTCCGAGTTTGACGAGAAGACCCCTTTTCCTGTCATATATCTTATGCTCTCATGGTATGATGAAAAAACCAAGACGATTCAAAAGAGGGATATTGCTTCGGAAAAAGGCGGAACAATGAGGCTTGGCGCATATCCATGCGTTCTGAAGGAAGGGACCCTGGCATATAACGCTTATGGTAAGGGGGAAATTTCAGAGCGCCACAGGCACAGGTATGAATTCAACAACGAATTCAAGGACAAGCTCGAAGCAAAAGGCCTTTGTGTCAGCGGAACTTCACCCAGCGGCGATCTTGTGGAAATTGTAGAGATCAAAGACCATCCGTGGTTTCTCGGATGCCAGTTCCATCCTGAATTCAAGTCGCGGCCCATGGAGACCCATCCTCTTTTCAAGTCTTTCATCGGTGCGGCATTGAGCCGTTCTCAAAAAAAAATGTAATGATTATTTCGTAACGGCCCCTAAAAAGAGCTTGCGGGAAATGATACAAAGTAACTGCTCAGGTGGATAGACTGTAGGCTGTTAGGCTGTAGAAGGAAAATGAGTTGGATGCTCCTGAATGCGAGTCGAAAATGGTAGAGACCGAGAAGGTTTTGAGCGCTTTGATTCGGTCAATGTGTGGCTCACAGCCTATAGTCTACGGCCTACAGCCTATCATGCAAGTTTTGACACAATAATTTCCGATATTTTTTCCGCTGATACTCCGAAAAGATCTTTCGTTTTGATCCGGTCCAGATAGTCGTCATCCCATGCAATGCTGTTTTCCTGGACGATATTTTTTATATGATCGTACTTTCCCCCAAGAGCTTTTATCTTTGCAGAAAGAGGCACGTTTTCCCTGAAAGATATATTAAGCAAAAGAAGGTGCTCAATAGTATTCGGACTCAGAGGAGAAGATGATATCGCGGGAATTATTATTATGCTGCGGTCGTCTTTTCTCCCTTTTCCGATATATACGTTTCCATTCTGCGCTATGATTTTTTTAGTTCCTTTAAGCCGCGTGTCCGTTTCAACACGGGAAGGAATTGATTTCAAGGAACCGTCCTTTTTTATGACCTCGATTGCCGTATCATCCGTAAGTTCTCCCAAAAGACTCAGGCGGCTGATCCTGTACAGAATAGATCCTTTTATTCCTGAAACCATCTCCTGAAGATTTTTTAAAACAATTATATTTTTGTTTATAAGCTGAGACGGATTAAGGTTGTTGGCATGTAGAACATCAAACAGAATGCCGTAAAGCTTTTCGCTGATGCGGCTTGTTCCGACTGTGACGGTTTTAGCCTGATGCTTTATTGCATCTACGGGCCTTGCCATCCGGTTTATCGATTCGCCAAGAGATTTTAAGAGGGTGTCGACCATGTTCAGGGCCGTCCCCTTTATGCCGAAATCCAGTTCAAAATCCGATGCCGGCAATTTTCCTGAAAGATACTTGCAAAGAAGAGTAAGGTTCGATGCGGCATCAAGGCCCATGCTCGACGGAAAGCGCTTTTCAGCCTTTTTCCTCGCAAAGTCATTGTAGAAACGGGCGATTATTTCCCGGAAAGGTTTTTCAAGGATCAGCTCGTATATATCAACGCCCTTTCCAAGCCTGTCGTCAACTGTGCTCCGGATCTCTTCCCTGAACCGGTACATGAATCTTGAGCTTTCGTTTATTGATAAAGCCGCGTAATATCCCCAGAGATGCCCTGCAAGCGTGTTTAAAACCGGGGCAAGGTGCTGGCCTGTCACAGGCACATGGAAAACATCCTCGGCATACCGGGCAAATCTTTCTTCGCCTTCATCGGCTATGACTATCGGTACAGCTTTGTGAGCCCTGAATATTGCGGTATCTTTTATTATGTCGCCTATTACATTCCCCCTCGTTCCTGCAGCACAGACAATAATAAGGGGTTCCGATGAAAGGTCGATATGTTTTTTATCTTCCACATAATCGGATGAGATTGTCTTGTAACAAAGTTCGCTGAGCTTGATCCTTATTTCATCTGCGGAAGCCTTGTTGGGACCGCTTCCGACCGCTGCCCAGTACATCTTGGTAACCGCAAGCCTTCTTGCGGATGCTTCAATTCTGTCCTGCATCAAAAGAATCTTTCTCATGTGAGAAGATATTCCGAGAAGGCTTTTTATTTCATCCGATATGAAATCATCGTTTCTGCGCCCCGTCAAGCCAGCAATGAAAAGGCCGAGAACCGCCCCAGCAACAATCTGGCAGTAAAAAGCCTTTGTAGAGGCAACCGACATTTCGATATCCCGGCCACTGCTGGTGTACAGCACGCCGTCAACCTTGAATGTTATGTCCGAGTCCCTCCTGTTCACGACGGCAATGGTGTGGGCTCCTCTATTTTTTACCATCTCAACGGTGCGGTTTGTGTCTGTTGTAGTTCCTGACTGGCTGATCGCCACAACGAGAGTATCGGACATTCCTTTTGTGTCTTCCTCATAACCGAGCTTGAAACCGCTCAGTTCGGAGGCTTTATGGGCGCCGATATGAACAGATGAATCATTCAGGTAATAGTTGAGTATGTCCGAGCATACGAGCGCTGCAACTCCGGCGGTTCCCTGGCCTGTAAAGAGGATGCGCCTTATTACTTTTTCATTAAAGGCTTTTCTTATGGATTCGGGGAACTCCCTGCCGGAGAGGTAAACCGAATGTTTGCCTCCGTCAGCGCTGATCTTCCACCGGTTCTGGAGGGTCTTTTCAACCGAAGAAGGGGATTCGGATATCTCTTTTAAAAAGTAATGGGGATAATTCTGACGATCTATATCCCTTGAGGTAATGCCTGTATGTTTTATATCTTTTTCTTCTATGGGAAGGTGCGTTCCGTCATAGGAGATCGCTTTTATTCCGGAAAGCCCGCCTTGAGATTCCTGGCTTAATATATAAATCTGCCCCCGGGTATTCCCGTTATTGCCTACGTTTGACTTGTCGCCTTCCAGTTTCAGGTAATACGAGGTTTCTTCGATGAACCCGTAAACTTCGGAGGTCGGCAGGTAGTGGTCTTTTCCTATTCCGATAAAAACAGCCTGCCCGCTTCCCCTCTGGGCAAGAAAAATTCTTCCCGGATCAAGATTGGTATGCATAGATATGGCATGAGACCCTTCAAAATCATTCACGGCAAGCCGGAAGGACTCCTCAACATCAAAGCCGGAGCCTAAGTATTTTTCAATCTGAAGCGGAATAATCTTGGTGTCGGTCGTTATTTCGCTGTGAATTAAATTGCCGCCGCTTTCATAT
>JAUYEO010000046.1 GCA_030689795.1 Desulfobacterales bacterium
CTCCGGGAAAATATCAAGTTTTAATCCAGCGCCATCTCTGATTACTGAAACCAGGAGCCGCTTTCCATTGCTGCCTGATATGATTTCAGCCATCTCTTCCCAGCTTGTAATGGGCGTCCCGTCAATCGATTCAATAAGATCTCCCTTTACCATCCCGGCCTTTGCGGCTGGAGAATCCTGCTCAACAGTCCCTACGACAGGCTTCAGTATGAATGTCCCTGATATCAGAAAAATTACAAAAAATATTATTACCGCAAGAACAAAGTTAAAGAACGGCCCTGCAGCAACAATTATTATCCTTTTTAAAACATGTTTATGGGTAAATGAAATGGGGATATCTTCGGGGGCAACTTCCGAATCGGGTTCTTCACCGATCATCTTGACATATCCGCCGAGAGGAATTGCTGAAACCCGGTAATCCGTAATCCCTGATTTTTTTCCGAACAACCTTGGTCCGAATCCAAGAGAGAACTTTTCAACTCCGACTCCAAAGAGCCTGGCCATAATAAAATGACCAAATTCATGGAAAAATACCAAAATCCCGAGGACTATAACGAATGCGAATATATCTGTGCTCATATCTTGTATAATTATAAAGTGTTAGAGAAAATGTTTATCTATTTGATAATATTCAAAGGCTACATTTATACCGTATTGAGGTGTTTAAAAGATGAACATTGAACATCCAACGTCGAACGCTCAACATTGAATGAAAAACATACAACTAATACCGATTATTCCCCCCGTTAAACATTCGATGTTCGACGTTCAATGTTGGACGTTCATCTTTTTCAATGGAATGGATCCTTCCACTGATTCTCTTGCCACCGGCACCTATTACCGCTTAAGGAACTTGCTCCGCGGCGATTCTGCGCGCCCATATATCTGCTTCGAGAATATCAGAAAGCTCCGGATATGCAATAACAAAGTGCCTTCCCATCGTCTTTTCAATAACTTCCGGTATATTTTTAAACGATATTCTCCCTTCTAAAAAGGCTTCAACCGCAACTTCGTTTGCCGCATTCAATACTGCGGGGAGAGTGCCTCCCGTTTTTCCGGCACTGCAAGCAAGACCAAGACAGGGAAATTTCTCATAATCGGGTTTTTGAAAGGTAAATGATCCGATCGCTTCAAAATCAGGATGCGGCTGCCCTATGGAGAGACGTTCCGGATAGGACATTGCATATGCTATAGCCCCTTTCATGTCAGGAATACCCATCTGCGCAATAACCGATCCGTCCTTATAGGATACCATGGAATGAATCACACTCTGCGGATGAATAATGACTTCAATATCATCAGTAGAAACTCCGAAAAGATACCCGGCTTCCATGACCTCAAGCCCTTTATTCATCAATGTGGCCGAATCGATGCTGACCTTTCGTCCCATCTGCCATGTCGGATGGTTCATCGCATCTTCCAGCTTGATACGGTCGAATTCGTTTAAGGGAAGATTAAGAAAAGGGCCTCCCGAGGCTGTTAGAAATATCTTCTGCATATCTTCTTTGCGATGCCCGGCAAGACACTGAAAAATTGCGCTGTGTTCGCTGTCTATAGGAAGTATTTTTACACCCTTTTCAACGGCTCTTTTCATGACGATTTCACCGGCCATAACAAGCGTCTCCTTGTTGGCCAGAGCAATGTTTTTTCCGGCATCAATTGCCGACAGCGTAGGGATCAGTCCTGCAGAACCGACCATGGCTGCAATTACCATATCGACAGGTGCATATGATGATGCAGCTCTGTACCCGTCATTTCCAAACAAGATCTCAACACCGCTGCCGGAAATATTTTTTTTCAGCGTAAGAGCGCTTTTTTCATCGAAAACAACTGCAAAATCGGGTGAAAATATCCGAATCTGTTCTGCCAGCATAATAATATTGTTTTTCGCTGCAAGCACTCTGACTCGAAACCTGTCCGGAAACATTTCGGCTATTTTCAAAGCGTTGGCGCCGATTGAACCTGTCGAACCCAGTATCGATAAAGATTTCATAATTTTAAATAATTTAAAATAAATTAGGACGCTGATTTTCGCCGATATCCGCAGATAATTATTACATTAACTCTTTATATTTAAACTCTCTAAAATCTGCGTTCATCTGCGTCCAAAAAGGAAATTTTTATACTATCCCGTTATTCTGTTTCCTAAAACAGATGAGGTCGTAAAAAGCCGAAATTCAGACGGCAAAGTAAAAAGCTCATTATGCAAGGCGCGCGAATCTTGAGGAATGAAGCGTACACATAAGTACGCTGCAATGACGAAAAATGAAGCGCAACTTAAGCAGAATGACTTTTTACGAAGCTGTCAAAACAGATATTCCCTGAAAAACCATGCAACCGGAGCAGCAAAGAGAAGGGCATCTATACGATCAAGGATGCCTCCGTGGCCCGGCAGAATTCCGCCCGAGTCCTTTATGCCGGCTGACCGCTTCAATTCCGATTCAAAAAGATCCCCGATCTGTCCTGCAATTCCCACAGAAATAAAGAAAAGGAGACTCAATCTCCATGAATATGCAGGCAGAAAAAAATATTTAAAAAGAGCCCCTGCCCCAAGGTTTACAATCAGCCCGCCGACAGAACCTTCGATTGTTTTTCCGGGGCTTACTGCAGGACAAAGCTTATGCTTCCCAAGGAAAGAACCCACATACAAAGCGCCTATATCTCCGGCAAATACGACTACAAGCAGAAAGTATATCCATAATATCCCATCCTGGCCGTTTCTGATCAAAACCAGATATGAGAGAAAAAGAGGAATATAAATCAGACCCATAATCTGTTTTGCAACCAGCCACGGGGCATCCTTATCGGCTGCGAATTTTAAAAGAGAAATCATGCCTGAAACAACGAGGTTAAATGCAATCAAAGCCGGAACAATATCCGAAAATTTGCCGTAAACGGCCCATATGATAATTAATCCGATAAGATAAGATAATAAAGGGATGAAATCGGTTCTATGCCTTTTTGCTGAATCAAGCACAATCTTATAATATTCCCAGAGGGCAATAACCGACACAATGCTTATAACAACAGCAAACACAAAGCATCCGCCTTTGCTTATAAGCCATATGAGAAACGGAAGAGCTGCAAGACCGGTAATCCAGCGCTTTAAATGCATGACCTGAATCCTTTAAAAAGGGAGGTTCTTTGGAACAGAAACTTTCTACCCGACATTGCCAAACCGGCGTTCGCGGCGCTGAAAATCAATAAGAATCCTGATAAACTCATCCTTTCCAAAGTCAGGCCACAATGTATCGGTGATAAAAATTTCAGTGTAAGCTATCTGCCACAGCAGAAAATTGCTTATCCTCATCTCACCGCTTGTCCGGATCAGCAAATCAGGATCCGGCATGCCTCCGGTATAAAGATGATCCGCAACAATCTCGGGCGTTATTGAGTCCGGATCCATTTTACCTTCTCTTGCCTTCCCGGCAATCGCCTTCACCATATTTACTATTTCCGCTCTCCCTCCGTAACTTAAAGCAAGATTGAGAGTCATTCCTTCATTTTTTCCTGTTAATTCCATTGTCCGTTTTAACGATATCCGGACATCTTCAGGCAGGTTTTCAAGCTGCCCGATTGCATTTAGGCGGATATTATTTTCAAGCATTTCGTTTTGTTCGGAATCAAGGAATTTTTTCAGAAGGCTCATCAGGGTGGCAACTTCTATTTTAGGCCGCTGCCAGTTTTCTGTGGAAAAAGCATAAAGGGTCAGAATGGGGATTCCAATTTCACGACAGGTTCTTACTATTCTCCTTACGGTTTCGGCTCCAGCCTGATGACCCTTGATTCTGTTCATGAGACGCTTTTTGGCCCATCGCCCGTTGCCGTCCATTATTATGGCAACATGCCCGGGAAGTTTTGAAGCATCAAGGCCGTCTGGAACGGAAGGAGATACGCTAGAATTCAAGGATCTCTTTCTCTTTGTCTTTATAGATATTGTCAACCTGCTTTATATGCTCATCCGTTATCTTCTGAACATTATCCTGTGCTTTGAAGGCGTCATCTTCCGAGATCTCGCCGTCTTTTTTCAGGCCCTTGATAAGCTCATTTGAATCCCGCCTGAGATTACGAACAGCGACTTTGCAATCTTCGCACGTTTTATGCACAACCTTGACCAGTTTTTTTCTTCTGTCTTCAGTCAGAGGCGGAATCGATATGCGAATAATTTTGCCGTCGCTCGAAGGGGTCAGGCCAAGATCGGATTTCATTATGGCCTTTTCAATCTCTTTTATTACGGATACATCCCAGGGCTGGACGGTTATCAGCCGGCTCTCAGGAACGGAAAGAGATGCTATCTGATTAAGCGGGGTGGGAGTTCCGTAATAATCGACCCTTATGCCGTCAAGAATCGACGGGGAAGCACGCCCGGTCCTTACTCTCTTCAATTCATTCTGAAGGGCACTAATTGACTTGCCCATACTCTCTTTTGTTTCATCGAATACAGACTCAATCATGGGCTTCACCTCATTCTAATTAAATTAGGACGCGGATTTTCGCCGATATCCGCAGATAGACAGGCTGTTAGCTAATCCGCCAATCAGCGTGGCGGACAGCCTAACAGTCTTCAGTCTAAACTCCTGCGTTCATCTGCGTCCAAAAAGGAAATTTTTTGCGCCCGCTGCTTCGGTTTCATCAGGCGTAAATACGTGTGCCTATATCCTCACCGCATATGACCTTTCTTATATTCCCCTTTTTCTTAAGGTTAAAAACCGCGAGAGGCAGATGATTATCCATTGCAAGGGAAATAGCCGTCATATCCATTACTTTAAGCTGTTTTTCAAGGACCTCCATGTATGTTACTCTTTTTAGCAGTATGGCATCCTTGTTTAGAACCGGATCAGAATCATACAGTCCGTCAACCTTTGTGGCTTTAAGCAGAATCTCGGCATGAATTTCCTGCGCCCTTAAGACGGCGGCTGTATCGGTTGTAAAGTATGGATTGCCGGTCCCCGCTGCAAAAATCACGGCACGTCCTTTTTCAAGATGACGCACAGCCCTTCTGAGTATATAAGGTTCGGCGACTTCATGCATCGATATAGCGGTCTGGATACGAGTTGCAATGCCTTTTTTTTCAAGAGAATCCTGCAATGCGAGACTGTTTATAACGGTAGCAAGCATTCCCATATGATCTGCGGAACTCCGGTCCATTCCATAAGAGCTTGCGGCAATCCCGCGGAAAATATTTCCTCCTCCGACAACTATGGCTATTTGTATGCCGAGATCGAATATTGACCGGATCTCCTCGGAAACATACTTAATAACATCCGGACTGATTCCGAAGCCCTGATCGCCCATCAGGGCTTCGCCGCTTAATTTCAGAAGAACTCTTTTATATTGTGGAGGTGTCAATGTTTATGATTCTCCGATCTGAAAACGCACAAAACGTTTAATGGTGATATTCTCACCTATTTTTGCGATCAGGTTGCTGAGCAGGTCGGCAACTGTAACACTAGGGTCGCGGACATACGCCTGATTCATAAGACAGTTGTCTTTAAAAAACTTCTCAAGCTTTCCCTCAGCTATTTTTTCGATCATTTTTTCAGGTTTCCCCATTTCTCCTGCCTGGGCACGGTATATTTCCATCTCCCTTTGGATAAGTTCCTGGGATACATCTTCCCTTCTGATACTGACAGGATTGGTTGCAGCAATATGCATCGCCACATTTTTTGCAAACTCTTTAAAATCGTCATTTTTCGCGACGAAATCGGTTTCACAGTTAATCTCAACGAGCACTCCAAGCTTTCCGCCCATATGGATATAAGGCTGGATCACCCCTTCAGTCATAGCCCTTCCGGCCCTTTTGGCCGCTGTGGCAAGACCTTTTTTCCTCAATTGATCAACAGCTTTCTCCATATCTCCTTCACATACCGAAAGAGCTTCCTTGCAATCCATTATACCTGCACCGGTCTTCTCCCGGAGTTGTTTAACAGTTTCTGCGCTTATCACCATCTTGTAATCCTCCCGTTAGGAGCCGTTACGAAATAACTGTTACTTTCTTGACCATTTCGTTACGGCTCCTTATGCCGTTCTTGTCATTTAAATGGTCCGGTTATTTTATTCAAACGGCTTTTTATATTTCTGAGCGAATAATCTATTCTTCGCTTTCAATTTCTTCGGCTTCTTCCGGAGCCGCCCTTTTAATTATTTCGATAACCGGCCCGTCCGAACCGTTTGAAATAACTTTTCGCTCACCCGGTTTCAATTCCGGCCTTACCTCAGCAGTCTCAACGGCATCTTCCATCTTTTTATCCGATTCTGCCTGCTGTTTTTCATTCAACCGTTTTTTTCCTTCGATACAGGCATTGGCTATTCTGGATGAAATAAGCCTTATGGAGCGTATTGCATCATCGTTTCCGGGTATAATATAATCAACATCATCAGGATCACAGTTGGTATCAACAATTGAGACAATGGGAATTCTCAAGCGTTTGCCTTCCCGTATCGCTATGGCCTCATTTTTGGGATCAACTATGAATATGGCTCCGGGAAGTCCGTTCATGCTGCGAATACCACCCAGGGTGCTGTCAAGTTTTACCCTCTCTTTTTCATGTTTCAACCTCTCTTTTTTTGGGAAAAGATTGATTGAACCGTCGTTCTGAATGGAATTAAGATAATTAAGCCGGTCGATGCCCTGTTTAATAGTCTGGAAATTCGTCAGCATCCCGCCAAGCCACCTGTTATGCACATAAAACATTTCACAGCGATTTGCCTCTTCATAAATCGACTCTTTTGCCTGTTTCTTAGTGCCGACAAAAAGAACCGATTTGCCGGTTGCGACTGTCTCAACTACAAAATCATAAGCTGTTTTGAACATCCGGACGGTTTTTTGAAGATCTATAATATAAATCCCGTTCCTTGCCCCGAAGATATATGGTTTCATCTTGGGGTTCCACCGTTTTGTCTGATGACCGAAATGCACTCCCGCCTCAAGGAGTTCCTTCATTGTAAGATAAGCCATTTAATTTCTCCCTTCCTGCTGGTTATTCCACCGCCCCGTTCAACCCCGCCTTAGACTTTCATTTATTGAAAGCACCATAAAGCAGGTCCAGGGGCGTGTGTGTTATTATTAACTGCTCAGCTTGATAGGCTGTAGGCGTTCAGGCTGTGGGGAAAAGGCTCGAGACAGATCAAATCGGATGGTTAACAAGCCGATTCATGAACCGGTTCTTACCGAAAAACCCTAACAGCCTTCAGGCTACAGTCTAAACGACCTGAGTATTTACCAATATTATTTAATATCCGCAATAATTATTTTGGAAATTTACTCAGCCGTAATTATGATTTTGTTGCGCAAACGACTCTGTCGAACCCGCTGTAATCTTTTCTGAAATAAACCCGTTTATAATTTCCTGTCTCTTTTATAATCTTGTCAACCGCATCTTTCTGATCATGACCTATTTCAAGCAGCAGATTTCCTTCATTATTTAAAAATTGGTGTGCATGCTCTATAATGTGTCTTACATGGTCAAGGCCATCTTCTCCGCCATCAAGAGCTTCCAACGGTTCAAATCTGTTTATCTCAGGCTGCAAATTCCCTATATCGTTTCTTCTGATATATGGCGGGTTGGATATAATGATATCGAAAAAAATATCTTCTCCCATCAATGACAAAAACCAGTTTCCGCAAAAAAAAGAAATTTTATTGTCAAAACCGAGCTGTTTTGCGTTTTTTAATGCAATACCCAAAGCGTTAATTGAAATATCCGAAGCAAAATAAAGATGCTCGGGCTTTTGTGAAGCGATCGCAAGAATTACAGCTCCCGAACCTGTGCCCATTTCCAAAATTCTTTTAGGAAGTAAGAGATTATTTCCTGCGTTTTTCCGGCAGGAAATAATCTCGTAAACTTCCTTACACCCCTCAAGAGGGTACTGAAAAGAGTCCCGTTTATCGGGGTTAGGATTGCACAGATGCTCTTTTGCCAAAACAGAAAGAGCTTCTTCAACAAGGCATTCCGTCTCAGGCCTTGGAATCAGAACATCTTGCGATACCTCAAGCGTCATGCTCCAGAATTCCTTACCACCCACAATATATGCGACAGGCTCCTTGTTTGTCCTTCTTTTTATTAAAGATTTGAAAAGATCAAGCTCACTCCTGTTAAGAGGCTGATCGTGCCTTAAGTAAAGATCTATTCTTTTTAATCCAAGGGTATGCGCTAGCAAAATTTCGGCAGTTGCTCTCGGGCTGTCTATCCCGTTTGACTTAAAATAAGAGGTGGTCCACTGAAGGAGCTTGATGATGGTCCATTCAGGCTCAGTTTGCTTTTGCTGATTCCTCATTCTGTAATGCCCGGGCCTGATAATAGGAAGTTAATTCGCCGATTATTTCGTCAATGTTGCCCTGAAGGATATATTCCAGTTTGTATAGTGTTAGGCCTATCCTGTGGTCTGTAACCCGCGCCTGAGGGAAGTTATAGGTTCTGATTCTTTCACTCCTGTCACCGCTTCCTATCTGGCTTTTTCGTTCCTCAGACCTTTTTTCATTCTGATCCCTTATCATACTGTCAAGAAGGCGGGCGCGCAAAACCTTCATGGCTTTACTCTTGTTTTTAAATTGAGATTTTTCATCCTGGCAGGTAACAACAAGTCCTGAGGCCAGATGTGTAATGCGGACTGCGGAATCGGTTGTATTTACACTCTGACCGCCGGGTCCGGTTGAACGGTATACATCAACTTTGATATCCCCGGGATCTATGTTGACTTCCACTTCTTCGGCTTCAGGCAAAACCGCAACTGTAACCGCTGAGGTATGTATTCTTCCCTGCGCCTCAGTTACAGGAACACGCTGAACACGGTGAGTTCCGCTTTCATATTTTAAGCAGCTGTATGCCCCTTTGCCCTGAATCATGGCAATAATCTCTTTCAGGCCGCCGACTCCGGTCGGATGATGTGTCAAGACCTCAACTTTCCAGTTTTTGTTTTCGGCATACCTGCTGTACATCCTGAAAAGATCATTTACAAACAGGGCGGCTTCTTCTCCGCCTGTTCCGGCTCTGATTTCAAGAATAATATTTTTATCGTCATTTGCATCTTTAGGAATAAGCAGCTTTCTCAGTTCATTTTCCAGATTTTCCTTCTGAAGGCCAAGAGTCTCCATCTCATCACGGGCAAGTTCTTTTATTTCAGGATCCCCGTCTTTCAAAAGACTCATGCTTTCTTCAATTTGTTCGGTAATCTGCTTATATTCTCTGAAAACAGATACGATTTTAGATAAACCTGCATGCTCACGAACAGACTTCTGGTATGCATCCCTGTCTCTGATTGTACCGGGATCGCTTAAAAGCGTTTCAAGCTCCATAAAACGCTCTTCTACACCTTGAAGTTTATAAAACATATATCCTTTTTTACTGGTTCATAAAGCTTAAAAAACGCCCCATAACACCATATGGGGCGTTTTTAAATATTACTCGTGGTAAAATCATGTTTCGTTATTTGGAAAACAATCCTTGAAATTACCGAATTTCTGTTTTGCTCTGATATTTTTCATATTTCTTGCGGAAACGCTCAATGCGGCCGGCAGTATCTATAAGTTTTTGTTTCCCTGTAAAAAAAGGATGGCATTTTGAGCAAATTTCAATTTTTATATCTGCTTTTGTTGAACCCACTTCCATAACATTACCGCATGCGCATTTAATGGTTGTGGCTATGTAATCAGGATGAATATCTTTTTTCATTTTTTAATGCTCCCTGTTATTTGTTATGCATTCATGGATTTTAAGAAATGTTCATTATTCTTTGTTCCGCGCATTTTTTCAAGAAGAAATTCAAGACTGTCGATAGGATTTAATGAGGAAAGGAGTTTTCTTAAAATCCAAACCCTGTTCAAGGTTTCTTCGGAAAGAAGGAGTTCCTCTTTTCTTGTACCAGATTTCTTAATGTCAATAGCCGGAAATACACGTTTGTCGGCAAGCCTTCTGTCAAGCTGTATTTCCATATTGCCTGTTCCCTTGAATTCCTCAAATATCACTTCGTCCATCCGGCTTCCGGTATCGACAAGAGCAGTTGCAATAATGGTCAGGCTTCCGCCTTCTTCAATGTTTCTGGCAGCGCCAAAAAACCTTTTGGGCCTCTGAAGCGCATTCGAATCGACACCGCCGGACAAAATCTTTCCGCTTGGAGGCATCACCGAGTTATATGCCCGCGCAAGCCTCGTTATGCTGTCCAAAAGAATAACAACATCTTTTTTATGCTCAACCAGCCTTTTGGCTTTTTCAATAACCATTTCCGCCACCTGGACATGTCTTTCTGCGGGTTCATCGAATGTCGAACTGATTACCTCAGCATTAACAGTCCGCTCCATGTCCGTAACTTCTTCAGGCCGTTCATCTATAAGAAGCACAAACGGTATAACTTCTTTATGACCGGCAATAATGCTGTTTGCAATATTCTGTAATATCATGGTTTTCCCGGCCCTTGGGGGTGAAACAATCAGCCCTCTCTGGCCGAAGCCGATGGGGATCATCAGATCCATTATTCTCATTGAATAATTTTCAGGATCATTTTCTATGTTTATCTTTCTGTCGGGATAAAGGGGCGTCAGGTTGTCGAAAAGAATTTTATCCCTGGCGATTTCCGGATCTTCATAGTTAACGGCTTCGACTTTCAGCAATGCAAAATAGCGTTCCGTTTCTTTCGGCTGCCTGATCTGACCTGATACAATATCACCGGTCCGCAGATTGAATCGCCTTATCTGAGAAGGTGATACATAAATATCATCAGGACCGGGCAAATAATTATAACTCGGAGCCCTTAAAAATCCAAAGCCGTCGGGAAGGATTTCAAGCGTTCCTTCACCATAGATCAAGCCATTCTTCTCTATCTGACTTTGGATTAAAGCAAAAATAAGCTCCTGTTTCCTCATGCCTGCAGCCCCGTCGATATTAAGGCTTTTGGCCATCTGAGTCAGTTCTTTAATCTTTTTGTTTTTCAGCTCAACAATATTCATTAAACCGTAACCTCTTTACCTTTTTCAATTTCTGTCTAAGATTATTTTATGGAATAAACAATAAAAAGTGGTAACTACTCAGCCACCGATCCACGCTGATCATCACTGATATTTTTTTTTGTAACTACTCAGGTTATTTAGACTGTAGGCTGTTAGGGGTTAGACTTTAGGCTGTTAGACTTTAGGCTGTTAGCTAAAAACCTACAGCCCAAACACCTACAGCCTACCCACCCGGGCAGTTACAAAACTTCTAAGAACAATATCTGTTATTTTTTTGTATTTAAATCTATCTGCGTTCATCTGTGTGAATCTGTGGCTGAATAGTTACAAAAAATGATTCATTACCAAAAGAAATATTATCATCATCCGCGAATCATGGATTGAATCCGAACTGATTATCAATGGAGGAATATTGTACATACATCGGTATTTAACAGAAAATTATTTAAGGTATTCGCTCCAAACGGCGGGCCTGATATGTTAAAGATAGTTCTAACTATAACATGATTTTATAGCTGTCAAGAATTTTGTCTTGTTAAAATTATTTTGATAATTCTTTTATTATAAGAAATAAACAGATAATCAACTATGACGCTCTCGTAAAAAGTCCGGCAATGCTCACTGAATGAGCCTTTTGGGGATTTTTATGGCAAGAAAGAACTGCAATAAGCAAAAGGCGGTAAATAAATTATGATAAATATCAATCCGGCAATACCCAAAGCAAAAGGCGCTTATATCGTCGGCGGATCGATAAGAGATCTTATTTTAGGACGAATTCCAACCGACTATGATATTGCCGTGCTTTTGTTTCCTGAAAAATATGCCTCTGATCTTGCGTCATGCGTAAACGGACATGTTGTTAAAATAGGAAAACAGAATCAAATGATATACAGAGTTGTTTCGGAAAACAGCACTTTTGATATTTCGGTAATAGAAGGCAAAACAATTGAAGACGACCTTGCGAAAAGAGATTTTACCGTTAATGCTATTGGCTATGATCTTTCTTCGGGAAAGATTATAGACCTGTTTGGAGGAATAAATGACCTTTCAATAAAAAAAATCAGGATGGTTTCAAAAGAGATTTTTAAAAAAGATTCTGTCCGCCTGATAAGGGCGTACAGAATAGCAGCAATCCTTGATTTTGAAATAGAATCTGAAACCGCCCATGCCATCGCTAATAACGTTAAACTCATTACAAAGACTGCGGGAGAGCGGATAAAAGCCGAGCTTTTCAAAATACTTTCCTGCCCGAAAGCATATGGTTATATTCATCAAATGAATGAAAAAGGCCTTCTTTTTGAAATCTTTCCTGAATTGACGGCATTGCAGGGATGCAAACAAAACAAGCACCATGCATATGATGTCCTGGATCATTCTTTAACCGCATTCAGTCAGCTTGAAATGTTATTGAATGAAAAAATTTTCAATACAGGAGCAATAAACTTTCCCATACCGGATATGGACAAAGAAAGATCGGCACTTTTAAAATATTCCATATTGCTCCACGATATAGGAAAACCATCCGCTCTGACAGTTGGAGATGACGAGAATATTCATTTTTTCGGCCATGACATAATCGGCGCCGAAATGGCAAAACAGACATCAAAAAGGTTGAAATTATCCAACTTTGAAGCTGATTATATTGATTTTATAATAAGAAACCATATTGCTGCTCTTAATCTGTACAACTCCGGCGATAAAAATCCCCCTTCAAAAAGAAGTTTGACTCGTTTCTTTATTAAATGCGGAGATATGACTCCGGATATTCTGCTTCACACAATTGCCGACATAAATGGAAAGGGAAACGAAGCTAAAGGAAACGAGGATTTTTTAAGTTTCGCATCGTATCTTCTAAAAGAGTTTTTTTCGGGCTATAATGTTAAAAAAACCGGACCGCGACTGATTACGGGGAATGATCTTATTGAAGAATTCAGCCTGTCACCTTCACCTTTGTTTAAAAGAATCTTATCTCTTGTTGAAGAATCAAGACTGTCAAATACTATCAACAGCCGCGCAGAAGCGCTTTCAATGGTCAGGGATTTTTTAAATAATAATACCTGATGTGCTCGTAATGCTTCTTCCCCTGATTAACCGGAAGAATCCTTATAGAATTACCTAATCCTTGACAATATTAAGTCATTTCTATAATTAAACCAAGACATACAAAACGGATAAGACGGTTATTCCAATAAATAAAACAAGGAAACAAGAAAAGGAGAAACGTAAATGAACATTTTGTTTTTCGGACCGAACGGCAGCGGTAAGGGAACTCAGGGGGCCATTTTAAAGGATAAATACAAGACCCCGCACATTGAATCCGGTGCAATATTTCGTGAAAACATCTCAAAAGGAACCGAACTCGGCGCAAAAGCCAAGGCATATATAGACAAAGGCGATCTGGTACCCGATGAAATTACGATTCCTATGATAATGGACCGCATGAAACAGCCTGATAGTAAAAATGGATGGCTTCTTGACGGTTTTCCCAGGAATAAGAACCAGGCAATCAAACTTGATGAATCCTTGAAAAAAGCCGGCATAAAGCTTGATATAGTTGTTGAAATTATACTTGACAGGCAGATAGCAAAAAACAGGATTATGGGCCGCAGGCTGTGTGAAAAGGACAACAATCATCCCAACAACATATTTATAGATGCGATAAAACCGAATGGAGACAAATGCCGTGTCTGCGGAAGCAATCTTAAAACAAGAGCAGACGATCAGGATGAAACGGCAATCAACAAACGCCATGATATTTATTATGACACACAAAACGGAACACTTGCATCATCTTACTATTTTAAGGATATTGCGAAAAAAACAGGCTCTTTAAAATATATTACACTTGACGGCACTCCGGGCGTAAAAGAAGTCCAGGCGGAACTTATTTCAAAGTTTTAATTGTGTCGGAAAATTTAAAGCTCCACGCCGCAAAAAGCGGGGTTATTGCTCGTTATTTCGGTTCAAAATGCGCTGATTGTCCCAGTGTCATTATTCGTTGTTAACAATTTTTCTTGCCAAGCTATTAATTATAAGTTAGGAATACAAATTCTATAATACGTCAAATAAACATCAGGAATGGGATCGAAGAGCTCAGGCTGTTCCGGTGAAAAGAAGGGGGCGAAAAATTTGAAGGAAATCCAAGTCAAGGTGTTTGATAATGACCTTGAAAAAGCGATGCGCATTTTGAAAAAAAAGATTCAAA
>JAUYEO010000049.1 GCA_030689795.1 Desulfobacterales bacterium
CCCTTCGTCCTGTTATTCCGCTTGCTGCAACTGCAATCTGCCCGGGTTCAAGGAGCCCTGCGATGCGCATGGCATTTTCCGGATCTGTTTCAAAGGAGCTTAAGTTCCGGTTGTTTATTCCTATAAGCTGAGCCCCAGCATAAGATGCTGTTTCAAGATCCTTTTCGGAGTGAACTTCAACAAGCGCGTCGATTGAAAGCTCGTTTGAAAGGGCGAGAAAATCTTTAATCTGCTGTTTCGACAGAATCCTTGCGATAAGAAGCAATGCATCCGCTCCCATGGCAGATGTTTCATAAATCTGGTAAGAGGAAATTATGAAATCTTTCCTTAAAACAGGAAGAGAAGACGCATCCCTTGCCCTGATTAAATCATCGGAATTCCCCTTGAAATAATCCCTGTCGGTTAAGACGGATATGGCTACAGCGCCTCCCTTTTCGTATTCTGCTGCATATTTGGCAGGGTCAAGATCAGGACGTAAAAAGCCCTTTGAGGGAGAGGCCCGTTTGATTTCGGCTATTATGTTTATTCCGGACGGCCCCGGTTCCGATAATTTCTTCATGAAAGGGCGTCTTCTTACCTTTATCGCTTCATCACGCAGCAGGCTTTCGGGAAGAAGCTTCCTTCTTTCTTCGATCTCGATTTTTTTATGCTCGACTATTTTTATTAAAAAATCCATTAACCGTTTTCCTGCGTGAAGCGGATCAGTGAGTATAGCTTTGCGGTTGCGGCGCCGCTGTCTATCGACTTTTCTGCAAGGACGATTCCTTCCTTCAGGTTTGACGCTTTACCGGCCGCGACAAGAGCCGCAGAAGCGTTTATAAGAATTATGTTTCGCTTCGGGCCTTTTTCGCCGTTTAAGATGCTTTTTGTAATTCCGGCATTATCTCCCGGGCTGCCTCCCGCAAGATCGCCGGCTTTTGCTGTTTCGCCGAAAAACTGTTCGGGACTGATATCGTAGGTGCGTATCATGCCGTCGTTTAATTCCGAAATTCTTGTCGAAGCGCAGACGGAGATTTCATCGAGGCCGTCGTGACCGTGAACAACAAAGGCTCTTTTTACACCCAGGACGCGGAGAGCCTGGGCGAACATCTCGGTCAGCTCAGGAGCATAAACGCCAAGAAGCTGGCAGTTTGCCGATGCCGGATTTGTAAGAGGGCCGAGCATGTTGAATATGCTCCGCAGACCTATCTCTTTTCGCGCCTTTGCCGCGTATTTCATGGCTCCATGATAAAGCGGCGCAAAGAGAAATCCTATTCCGGTTTCCCGGACGGCTTCTTCGACGATCTCAGGGGCGGTGTCGAGCTTGACGCCGAGAGCTTCAAGAAGGTCGGCGCTTCCGCATTGGCTCGAAACGGAGCGGTTTCCGTGCTTTGCGACAGTTACGCCGCAGCCTGCCACCACGAATGCGCTTGTTGTTGAGATGTTGAAAGTCTTCGCTCCGTCTCCTCCGGTGCCGCAGGTATCGACGACCGTCTTTGCGGATGTCTGTATGCGCCGTGCTTTTTTACGCATGGCGGACGCCGCTCCCGCAAGTTCTTCAAAGGTTTCTCCTTTTGTGGCAAGGGCAGCCATGAAGGCCCCCACCTGAGCATCGGTTATCTCTCCTGAAAAAATGTCGGCTATCATCCGGGCCATTTCGGTTTCTGAAAGGTTTTTTCTCTCAATAATTTTTTTAAGATTTTCTCTAAACATTGTTATACCTCTTTATATATTCGATGCCCTATATTCGATATTCGAAGTCCGATGTTCGATGTCCGAAGTCCGATTCACTATTTAATGCCATTCAAAAAATTCCTCAGCAGACGCTTCCCAACCGAAGTCATTATAGATTCGGGGTGAAACTGAACTCCCTCGGTCGGATGGCTGCGGTGCCGTATTCCCATTATTTCGCCTTCTTCCGATTCAGAGCTTATTTCGAGGCACGCGGGAAAATTTTCACGCGATACGGCAAGAGAGTGATAGCGCATGGCGTTAAAAGGATTTGGGATTCCTTTATAGATTGTTTTCCCGTCGGATTTTATGGATGAAACCTTCCCGTGCATGAGTGTTTTTGCGGAAACGACTAATCCTCCGAAAACGGTTGCTATTGCCTGGTGACCGAGGCAGACGCCGAGTAAAGGTATCTTTCCGGAAAACTGTCTTATAACTGGAATTGATATGCCTGCTGATTCAGGCCGGCCTGGCCCGGGAGAGATGACTATTCCGGCTGGTTTCATGGCTGTGATATCTTGCAGAGATGCGGCATTATTCCGGACGACCGTGACAGCCGCGCCAAGCTGTTTCAGATACTGGACGAGGTTGTACGTGAATGAATCGAAATTGTCTATCATAAGTATCATTAATGGTCCTCCGGAGTGTTGCCGTTTTTGTGCATGAGCTGGAGAGCTTTTTGTATTGACATCGCCTTGTTTACCGTTTCAGTCAGCTCATGTTCCGGGATTGAATCGGCCACTATTCCGGCTCCGGCTCTCACTGTCAGCTTTCCGCTTTCGACACAGGCGGTTCGAATTGTAATGGCCATGTCCATATTTCCGTGAAAAGAGATATATCCCACGGCTCCGCCATACGGGCCTCTCGGCTCCTTTTCGAGTTCCGATATGATCTCCATGGCTCTTACCTTGGGTGCGCCCGACAGTGTGCCTGCAGGAAAAGTCGCCGCAAGCAGATCCCATGCATCGAAGCCCTCTTCAAGATCGCAGTTTATGCTTGAGACAAGATGCATCACATGTGAATAGCGCTCAACGATCATAAGATCGGTTACTTGCACGGTGCCTGTTTCCGCCACTCTTCCGAGATCGTTTCGCCCGAGATCTACAAGCATAAGATGCTCAGCCCGTTCTTTTTCATCCGAGAGAAGCTCGTCTGCAAGAGCCCTGTCTTCCTGTTCGCTGCTTCCCCTCCTGCGTGTGCCAGCAATGGGGCGAAGGGTTGCCACCCTGTTTTCGAGCCTCACCATCGTTTCGGGAGAGGAGCCCACCAGTGCTACTTTATCCATGTGCATGAAGAAAAGATAGGGGGAGGGATTTATGTATCTCTGCGCCCGGTAAAGGGTCCACAGGTCAGGAGCATCATCACATATGAAGGGCTGGGATATGACTGCCTGGATTATATCGCCTGCCTTGATGTATTCTTTTGTCCTGCGGACATGATCGAGGAATATTTCAGGCTTCTGCTTTGCGTAAAGGGAAAAATTTCCTTCAACTGAGCCGGTGTCATTAAAGGAGGTCTGCTTTTTCATCTTTTCAAGCATTGCATCAATCCGGGCCTTCGATGTTTCATAAGATTTATCATGATCATTTTGATCATCAGTAAAGGAGATGCTTATCCCAAGGAGTGTGTTCCGGATGTTATCGAATATTATTATCTCGTCAGAGATGATAAAATGCGCAAGGGGTTTGTCATCGGCAATTACGCACGGGACAGGCTCGAAAAATGAAACCATCTCGTATGTGAGATAACCCACCATTCCGCCCCAGAAACGGGGAAGGCCGGGCAATGATGCAGGCCGGTAATCCTTCATGAGATCTTTTAAAACATCAAGCGGTTTTCCATCATGGGGAATCTTTTCAACAGTTCCGTTTTTTCTGACTTCGACGTGCTTTTGAAATACGAGAATGTGGCTTCGCGCCGATGTGCCGAGAAAGCTGTACCTTCCCCACCTTTCGCCACCCTCGACGCTTTCAAACAGAAAAACCGGACCGTTGCCGTCATAAAACTTATGCAGCAATGAAACAGGGGTTTCGGTATCCGCAAGTATCTCTATGCAAAGAGGTACAACATTGCTTTTTTCTGCAAGCCTGCAAAATTCTTTCTTATCCGGAAATTGATTCAGCAGCATGGTTATTTTTTCCTCTTCGTGATCTTCGTGGTAAAATAAAAAAAGGGCCGCGGTTTTTTCCACGACCCTTTTAAAACCAAAAAGGACCGCGGGCTTTATGGAGTTGCCCACGATCCTTTTATTTATTTTAATATTAAAATATCAGCTTAATAAGGTTCCGCCGGCAAGTCCCTGGATATAGGCCCGCCAACACCAACCCTTAACCCCGTGTTCTCCGATAATATTATTGAAAAGTTTATTCATAAGTTCTTCCAATAAAATGTTCTATAGACGATTATACGGGTTTTGTTTTTTTGTCAATATGATTTTCGCCGGGTTTTCAGCCTTACAGGCTGCACCTCCCTTTCCCAACCGCATCGACGGCCCCTGCTTTTCGATGCAAAGTACCCCTCAAAAACAGCCCCCCTACACTTCCACTCATTGAAAGCAATGCCTTATCGAAACATTCGAACCAGAAGCCTTGGTTCTCACGACCAAAAACTATTCACGGAATTATAGTCAGAGTCGCTTCTACCTGAGGGTCTCCCGGATCACTGACGATTTCGAAATTTAATTTGCGGGCGAGTTGAATCATATTTTTATTTTCATGCTGAATTAAACCCCAGATCGTTTTTATTTTACGGTCTGTTGCTATAAAAATCAGACGGGAAAGAAGCTGCGCGCCGATCCCAAATCCCTGCCAGTGGTCGCCCACCACAACACTAAACTCCGCGATGTCGGCTCCAATAGATCCATACAGCCTCCCCACGCCGCGCATTTTTTCTCCCGATTCCGTATGCTGAATAGCTACCAGCGCAATCTCACGGTCATAATCGATTTGCGTAAGGCTGACCAAAAGCTCGGAGGAAAGTTCCTTTATCTGTTTTGAGAATCGGTAATAAAGCGTTTGGGAGGAAAATGTGGACCAAAGTTCCTGAAGGAGATTCGCATCTTCAGGTTTCATAGGACGAATAAGAAGGGCTATGCCCCCCCTTTTTGTTGTAGTAGTGGTTTCATATTGATTGGGATAAGGACTGATGATGAGATGGAGCGGCGACGAGGTTGAGGATGGTGCCACAATAATTCCCGCATCAGTTATACTGGCCTGATTTTCCGTAAACAGCAACGAATGAATATCGACTGCTGCAATTTCAGGGAAATCGGTGACGAGGCGGGAAAGCTTTATCAACAAGTCTTCACAAATCCTCAGACTGGATTTTATGTCTCGGCTGTGGGCCTCAATAAACCGAATCAGGACGGGAACCGACTCCAGCATGTAACGGGCAAGTATAGGATTCAATGGCGGCAGGCCGGTGGCCCAATCACGGAAAATTGTTTCAATCCCCCCGCCGGGACCGATAAAAAGAACAGGACCGAAATCAGGAATCATTCGTGAGCCCATTACAAGCCTGAAATCCGGGTGTTTAACCTTGGGCTGAAACGTCATACTTCGCGATGCGGCATCTTTTTCAGAACCGGCTGTCTGAGCGGGTATGACAGGGAAACCATATGCGCTGAGAATATCCAGCGATTCAATTTCTGTGAGTGTAGCTGATTTCCTGTCGATAGCCGACATGATGATGTGCCGGGGCCTGGAATCATCGAATCTGTAGTCAGCCACGCGGGGCGGTATTTCCTGCAGAAGCCTCTGGTTTCGATCATAGTTGTAAAGGTACATGAAAGCCCTGACTGCTCTTTCAGGCGTCTCGTTCGTCGAGATACCGGCATCATTCATAATCCTGCGGGCAGGAGCAACACTATCGCCCCCCATCCATGCCACAAAAACCGGTATTGTCATCTGCTGCAAGGACGAACTCAAAACGCCGGCAAACGATTCAGGGTTGATAATTTGCGGAGAAAGGATAATCAGAACCCCGTCGATGTCGAACAAAGACTGGCAAAACGATACCAGCCGCACAAAAATCTCCGGCGCCAATTCTGATCGTGTGCATACAGGATTGCTCCGGCTCCATCTGGTAGAAAGAATCTGATCTATACTTGCCATGGCGGCATCGTCTAATACAGCAGGTGTGACGCCACGGTCCCGGAGCGCATCAACTGCCATGGTGCCCGGGGTTTTGCTGTCGGTGATAATGACAAGATTGGCGCCTTTCGGTCTTATTTTTTTACTGACCAGCTCGGCGCAATCGAAAAGGCCTTCAACCGTCTCCACCCGGATGATTCCTGCTCGTTTGAACGCGGCGTCATAAATGGAAATCTCATTCAACCGGTCCGCAGTTGGCCCTTGTACTATACTGAATGCGGGTTGGTGACGATCGGTTTTCAGCACTATGATCGGCTTGATCCTGGCGGCTGCACGGGATGCAGACATAAACCGGCGATGATTGGCAAGAGTCTCGATGTGCAGGAGAATGGCCCTGGTCCTTGCATTGTTTGTAAGGTAATCGATGACATCTGCAAAATCGACATCGATCATATCTCCCAATCCGATCATAAAACAAAGGCCGATTTTTCGGCACAAAGAGAGATCCAGGATGGTTGAGCAAATTGCGCTGCTCTGGGAAATAACCGCCAGTTCTCCCGGAAAAACGGATTGCCGCGCAAATCCCGCGTTGAGGTTTGCCATCGGATTGAGAACGCCCCAGGAATGCGGACCGATGAGCCTGACGCCGGCTGTTTTGGCAATATTTAAAATTTCGTCACGAAAGCCCGCGGAAAAACCTGCCAGGCTGACAACAACCGCGCCCGCTGCCCCGACTTTTCCGCAAGAACGTATGGCTTCCGGCAAATTGGATTGGGAAACGGACAGCACCGCCAGATCGATCGGCCCTTCAATTGCATCTGTATCTGAATAGACCGTCAGCCCATTGACGCTTGTTCCTGAACAAACAGGGAAAATCCTGCCTTTGTGTCCGGCGGACATAATATTATTGAGCACGATATCGGCCAGGGGGGCTTCCTTTTCGCCGGACCCGAATACGGCAATCGATTTGGGAAACAAAACCCTATGAAGATAACGAACACTCATATCTGATAACCTCGTAAAAAGCTATGTTACGCCGACTTCGGCGCAGTGTCATCAAACAACTTCCTTACTGGCGGCCAATAATGTATCTGCCCGGATCTACTTCCTCCCGCAGAACCTTTAGTTCTGTATCGGACGGAGGAGGCGTGGTTTTAACCGATTCAGAAATTATGGGTCTGAAACCTGTGTTTTGTAAAACATCCTGCAATTCAACACCCTGATGAATGGACTCGACCATCATTTCTTTGGATTCCGGATGAAATCCCATCACCGCCAGGTCCGTAATAATTTTATGCGGCCCGGTTCCGGCCGGAAGACCCGCTGCTTCCCTTGCGCCCGGACCGGTCAGATACCCGGGGGATGTGACGAAATCGACCTTTTCCACGAAACGTGTTTGATTGTGAACAGCTATGATCATCGTTTGCCAGCAAAAAGAGGCAAAATCATTGGCGCCGCCGCTGCCTGGAAAACGAACTTTGGGCTTATAATAATCGCCGATAACGGTTGAATTAATATTGCCGTATTTATCAATCTGGGCGCCTCCGAGAAACGCGTAGTCCACCAGTCCCCGGCAACAGGTTGTCATCATCTCGTTCATCCCCGCGGCCATGATCCCCCTGAAAAAAGTCCTGGAATCCCCGACGGAAATCGGCATCTGCGGGAGAAGCGGCGCCAGCCCCCCCGCCTCAAAAATTATAACGAGATTCGGCGCATTCACTTTTTGGGCAAGCATGGCCGCCGCACAGGGAGCGCCAGTACCCACTGCGACTGTTGTTCCGTCTTCGAGAAATCGCGCCGCCGTACATATCATCATTTCTATCTTGTTATATGCGGATGTCATCATATTTACCTCCAGATTCATTTTTGCATGTGTGAGTCCGAATATTTTTTTCGTTTATTTTCTCCGATCCGTTATCTGATGCCAAAATCGCGAAAAAATCAACTATCGATCCACCAGCGCTTCGAGTTTTCTGAGCTCTTTTAATTTTTTGATGCCGCCGCACAGTTCCAGGTATTCTTCAAAGCTTGATACATTATAGATATATTTATCCAGAAATCTTTGAAATTCATCGGTGTCCTTTTCCACCTTGAGCCACTGCGCCAGATGTTGTTCATCTGAAAAGTATTCATAGGCCATATTCCCAGGGTAGCTTCCGAAAGGGACCTCAATAACCGCATCAACAAGATAAAACGGGATGACTGTCCGGGTTGGATTAATCCGGATGGCATAGCCGTCCACCAGACGCTCTGCCGTGATGATGACGCGCTTTGCGGCACGCGCCAATTCGAGATCCGCAACGGAAATACCCCTGATATGGCAGTTTCCGTAGATATCCGACTCATGCACATGAATTACTGCCACATCCGGCCATACGGCTGGCAGCGCGACAAAACGCTTACCGGTGAAGGGGCATTCGATCACCTTTGCGCCGGACATCTTTAACGTATCTGTTCCCAGCATACTCCGGGCAATACCGAAAGAGACACCTTCGGCCGCGGCCCGCAGACGGACGCACAACGCATAATTCGTCCATTCGCACACTTCAACCTCTCCTGACTCCATGACCCGACGGGCATTGGGTGACAGGCCGCGCGCTTCAAGGCCGATAATATAAGCAACATCGACTTTTTTCAGGCAATTGCCGGCGCACAACAACTGAAAATCATGAGTGGATGTATGTCCCAAAAACCCCAGATTCCTGCGCCTGGCGCGCAAAATCTCATGAAGAATGGCTGTGGGAATTCTGTTCGCTCCGAATCCGCCGATAGCCAGATAACATCCATCCGGTATAAACATATCCACAGCCTCTTTTTCCGTCATCCGTTTGTCGGTCATGGCCCGGGGTTTTTTCCGGAAAAATTCACGAGCCTTATCCGGGTCCGGGTTCATAAAAAGGGGGGCCTGTCCTTCTTCGATGATATTCATCTCATATCTCCATATTCAGTTGTATTTAGAATAAACAAGTTCACTTTGATTCTAACTTACAGAGTTGTTCTTCTTTAGTAGTAGATCACGGATTACTTTTCCAGATTGTCCGTGTGATGTTTCATCATATTATTTTGCCACAATTTTTTCAATCACCATCTGTTTATAATACAAATAATAACTATTTGCTTAAGTAAATATCCGGATTTAAAGGGCCCGGCTTTGGGTTAACATCGGAAGAGGTTGGACTTTGGGGGTGAGGAGGATATTGAGGAAAATTACAAAAAAAGCGGCATGTACAAAGGGGCTGGGATCAGGCTGGTCTGCCTGTGAAACAGGCTTTTTGCCATTTGACAGTAAGAGATCGCCGGCTCAAGTACTGGTACCATTAAAATCCTTTTTGTTTGCAGGCACCTGGATGTCGCGGCCAAAGATCGCAAACCCCAGGGTTCCGATGACGCCGAAAACAAATGCCGTGATCAGGTTCGTTTCCGGGCTGATCAGCCAGAGAAACGCGCCGCCCAGAGCGGCAATGGAAACAAAAACATCGCGGATCAGATAATAGAGACCGAACATTCCTGCTTTGCAGTTATCCGGTGCAAGGTCCATGATCATTGACTTTCGGGTCGGTTCGCCGAACTCCTTGAGCCCCCTCAGGATGAACGCCAGAATCAGCCATTCGAACGAGCGGCAGTACATGAGCATCAGCGGAAAGAGCGTGAAGAAGACGAAGGTGATCGTGACAAATGGTTTTTTGGCGCTCCGGTCCGCCATATACGCTACCGGGATGTAGACCATCACTGCAGTGGTCATCTCTATGCCGGTGAGGAGACCGAACTGGACGGCCGACACAGGTGCGGAAATGGTTTTCATGCACCAGACTACAACAAATGCGTACGGGATCTGTTCGCAGAATCTCACCAAAATATCAGTGGCCAGAAGATTTTTCATGGCCGGGCTCATCAGACGAAGTAACTTCAGCGGGTTTTTTTCAGGAACCAGAGCGCACGCATCTGCCGAGGCCGGTTCCAGCCGGTCGTTCTCGATGAGCCGTTGTTGTAATACCAGGGCAACGGCAGACATGGTAAGGGCTGCCACGAACGCAAAGCGCACTCCGTCACGTTCACCCCATACGCTGATAAAAATGCCGCCGAGAATCGGACCCAGGGCCATGGGAATACGGCGTACCAGGGAATGCATGCTGACGCCCATGGTGCGTTTATTCTGTGGCAATACCCTGTATATGAGGCTCATTGTAGCGGGCAGCGATATGGCCGACCAGGAGATGAAGAGCACCGCCCCGGCCAGAACAGCCTGCCATGCGGGGATCAGGATCACCAGTGCAAAGCCGGCCATTGCCACCACGTTAAAAATCAGGAGAGATTTTTTGATGCCGATCCGATCGGAGAGGTAACCGCCGGGAAAAGAATAGAGCGCCGAAAGAAGGTTGTCCATTGCGTTGAGCAGGCCGATAGCTATCGCTCCGCCACCCAGAGCCATGATGTAGATGGGCAGAAATCTTTCAGCCATGCGCTCGCCCATGCCGACAAGAACAACCATGCCGAGCACGCCGGCAGTGTTGCGCTGTATGGCAAGAAACCCGGAAATACGGGATCTCCTGTATGTTATAGTTTCCCGGAGTGACA
>JAUYEO010000057.1 GCA_030689795.1 Desulfobacterales bacterium
AGGGCCAATATAGGGGACGTCTTAAACTATTAAACTTGATTAACGCCCGGAAGTATCGGGGCCCTTTATATTTAAAGTTTTATATATCGATCAGGCAATATCCTCCAACATCCGACATTTGCTCAATTTTAAAAAATGTAACCTGGATTTTTACCCCTAAACCACCCCGGTTCAAAACATGTGTGTATATCGGCGAAAAGTCGTGGATTACCCTTGCAGAAAATGGTCGATCGGATCTGATGACTTCTGGTAGTGTTATTCTGATGTTGGTCATTTTCACGCCCGCGTAATTTGAATTACATCCATGTAAATCGTCAAACAGGTCGCTTAAATAGCTAGATGGGACTGTCGTAATGTGAACTGAAAATCACATTGTGTATCGCTTGTCAATGAATTTTAAAGGGATAGGATTCATGGGATCTTGGGTTTAAGGGTTCAAGTGACCGTGGATATGAAAAACTTATATCGTTTTAATATTTAACGCCATTTACATTTATAGTTTCATATATCAATCAGGCAAAAACCCTCTTCTTCAGCTATCATTTCACCACGCCTGACGGACTGACTTATGCCTGCCGGAGACAATTCCAGCCTATTCGAAAGCTCCGACATGCTTATCCCAAGCTCGCGTACCGCCCAATAACAAAAAAGGCTGCGGGCCCTGACCCGGTTTCGTTCCTTTCCCGGCAGAAAGATCTGTGATTTATCAATATCAGTCAGTTCTGATACTCTGGCAGCGATAGTTTCAAGATCAACTCCCTTAGCCCTTAAATGATATTTCCGTTTCATCTGCTCATTTGATGCGGCAAGCACCGTTTCTACAAAATCTCCGTTCCCTAATATGCGCTCATCTGACTTCTCAAATAACTTCGCCCTGCGCTTAACTTTGACCGCCTCCCAGCCTCCGCTGCTCCGGATCAATCCGCCCCCGACCAGTTCAGGACGCCTGCCTTCCGAAACGCCTTTCTCAACAAATACCCTGTAACGCTTTCTGGCTGTTCCTGTTCGGCCCCCGAAAAGCTCCAGAACTCCACTCACATCCTGCCATTTTCTGTCAGTCTTACCCATGACTGCGCTATGTCCAGAATAGGGATAATGATCCAGAATTTCAATATTTTCAACCATGTGAGCGCGGATCGGATTAAGATGAATGTATCGCACCAGTTCCAGCAGATAAGCATCCTCCTGGCACAAAATGGATTTATATCGGTTCTGAAAGAGATGTCCGATTCGGTGGTGGCGTCGGTTAAATGAAACCGCATAACCGGTAAGAAGCCGCCTCATCAGCGTTGCCACC
>JAUYEO010000072.1 GCA_030689795.1 Desulfobacterales bacterium
TGTTTTGTCAATGAATTATCAGGAAATAGAGATCGCACAAAAAGGCCGTTTCCGGAGGGAAACTGATTAAACCCTGAAAAGGCTGGTCGTTTTGGATATCAATCCGGCAAGAGATATTTTCTATAGGAAATACGTAGTCTCATAGAAAATATCAATTAGACACCACAAACAGGCAAGTGTTATGTAAAGAAAAGGGCTCAAGGATTCGAGGGGTTCCGCCATACCGATTGGCGGACCTACGGCAGAGGGCAGAGGGTCCTGGGATTCAAGGGATTCAGGGATTGGGAGAATAAACTCATAAATATACCGAGGTGAATATGAATAAACTGATATGCACGGGGCTTGCGTGCCCGCAGCCTGTCCTGATTACAAGAAAATATCTTGAAGAAAATCCTGCCGCCGGCAGCGTCACTGTTGTTGTCGACAACCGGGCTGCCGCAGAAAATATAGTCCGGTTTCTGGAAAATTCCGGATTTACCGCCGGTATTACAACTATTGAAAATGGCTTTGAAATTGAGGGATCACGCATTAAAGGAGACGAGGTTCAATGCAGTCGGTTTGATCCTTCGGAAAGCAAAAAAACCCTTATCATGATTACAAACGACGTCATAGGAAACGGCGACAGGGAACTTGGCGAAAAACTTATGCAAAATTTCCTGAAGACGCTTCCTGAAATGGGCGATTCCCTCTGGCGACTTGTTTTCTTAAATGAAGGCGTAAAGCTTTCGGTAAAAGATTCACCGGCCCTCCCGGCACTCACTCAGCTTGAAACCATGGGCGTCAGCATTCTTGTCTGCGGCACCTGCCTCGACTATTATTCCTTGCTTGACAAGAAAGGAATTGGTATAATTACAAACATGCTTGATATTGTGACAAGCTTACAAGCTGCCGACAAAATCATCAATATTTAAAAATATATAACTATTTACGAAACCTTCATAATTCAGACGGCAAAGTAAAAAGCTCATTATGCAAGGCGCGCAAATCTTGAGGAATGAAGCGTACATATAAGTACGCTGCAATGACGAAAGATGAAGCGCAACACAGCAGAATGACTTTTTACGAAGCCGTCAGGGGAGGGATATTTATGGCTCTCAAAGCGATACAGACCGATAAAGCGCCTGCAGCAATAGGCCCGTATTCCCAGGGAATAGTCTCGGGTAACCTTCTTTTTGTAAGCGGCCAGATCGGCATAAAACCCGAAACGGGAGAACTTGCAGGCCCTGATTTTACTTCTCAGGCAAAACAGTCATTGATGAACCTGTCGCAAATCGTAATTGAAGCAGGATCAGATCTTTCCAGGGTTGTCTCCGTGGATGTTTTCCTGACGTCCATGGGTAACTTTTCGGAATTCAATAAAATCTACCAGGCGTTTTTCCCGGGCATAAAGCCTGCTCGCGCAGTCATTGAAGTAAGCGGCCTTCCAAAAGGCGCATGCATCGAAATTAAATGCATAGCAGCATTATAGACGACTTTGTAAAAAGTTAATTTTTCACACGAAGGCACAAAGGCACGAGGAAAGGCCTGTTGAAACATTCAGGTATTCTTTGTGTCCTCCGTGATCTTTGTGTGAGAACGACTTTTTTACGAAGGCATTTAATAGACCTGAAGTTAAGAACACGTACCTTGGAGGAAAAGTGATTCATCCGGATAAAAACGATATAATGGCAAAATCCGTTTTGCTGGCGGAATCCTGGCAGAAAAGGGCCAACGAGCTTTTAACGCACGAAGAAAAAGGGATACAGGAGCAGATGCTAAGGCTCCTGACACATCCGCTGGATAAGATTGTTTTAACCAAAATAATAGATCAGAGCTTCCGTTCCGATAATGCCTCACGGGTTGCAGATCAGGTCAACAGCATTCTGAGGGAATTCGGGGTTCCTGATTTTTTTTCATCGTTTGAAAAGATTCTGATACAGATGTTCCTCGGGCTCGGCAGGCATTTTCCATATTTTTCAGTACCGAGGATGATCGAAAAGATGCGCCACAACAGCAGCCGCGCGATTATTCCAGGTGAACCCGACATGCTCCATGCGCACCTCCAAAAAAGAAAGAATCAGGGCGTCCGGATGAATATCAACCATCTCGGAGAAGCGGTCCTGGGCGAAGAGGAGGCGGGCCGGAGGCTGAAGACCTATGCCGAAGACCTCAGAAACCCTGAAATAGAATATATTTCGATAAAAATTTCGACGATATACTCCCAGATTCATTCCCTTGCATTCGAGCACTCTGTAAAAATATTGAAAGAACGCCTCTCCCTGCTTTACAGGATTGCCCGCGACAACCATTTTATGCGCAAAGACGGAACCATGGTTCCCAAATTCGTGAATCTTGACATGGAAGAATACAGGGATCTTGAAATTACTACCGCAGCTTTCATAAGAACCCTTGATGAAGATGAATTCAAAAATTACTCCGCGGGCATAGTGCTGCAGGCCTATCTGCCGGATTCCTTTCCGATACAAAAAGAGTTGACGACATGGGCGAAAGAAAGGGTCAAAAAGGGCGGAAGTCCAGTAAAGCTGAGGATAGTCAAGGGCGCCAACATGGAGATGGAGCTGTTCGATGCCGCAGTCCACGGCTGGATGTCCGCGCCCTATGACAACAAACTTGATGTTGACGCAAACTTCAAACGTATGGTCGATTATGGCATGGATCCGGAAAATATAAGGGCTGTCCAGCTTGGAATCGCCTCCCATAATCTTTTTGAGCTTGCTTACGCCTTCAACCTTGCAAAACAGAATAATGTTTCAGACTATTTCTATTTTGAAATGCTGGAAGGAATGGCCGATCACATAAGAAGGGCTATCCAGGAGACAACCGGGGATATACTCCTTTACGCGCCCGTTGCGGCAAAAGACCAGTTTATAAACGCAATCGGATATCTTATCAGAAGGCTCGATGAAAACACAGCTAAAGATAATTTCCTGCGCTACGCCTGCAATCTTAAGACCGGTTCAAAAGAGTGGACATTTTTAATGGAGCAGTTCATAGCCTCCTTTCATCACAAAGCCAAAGCCGGAACCACGCCAAGACGTATTCAGAACAGAATAACAGAATCGCAACAGCGAGCGCAGCCCCCGCTGCTTACGGCGGAGTTAGCGAGTGAATTTAAAACAGACGCTATTCCCTACGATCGAAGCTTACCCGCTGCTTGCGGCGGGGAGCTTCAATCCTTTCCGCAAACAGGCGGTACCTTTTTAAAAAATGAATTCAGCAATGAACCCGACACGGACTGGGCTCTTTTTCCAAACAGAAGATGGGCCGAAGAGATAAAAATCAGGTGGGAGAAAAAAGACGGCGATAATCCTGAAAAAATACTGCTGGTCACAGCCGGAGAAGAGATATTTGCAGGGCGGCAGACAAAAAAATGCTTTGATCCGTCACAGCCTGATATTTGCACAGCAATATATGCAACTGCATCGGATGAGGACGTAAACAAATCGGTCCTGATCGCCAAAGCGGACCCGGACGGATGGAGAAAAAAAACATTAAGGCAGCGCCGTGAAATCCTGTCGAAGGCGGCAGTGGAGCTGAGGAAGGCAAGAGGAGATCTTATCGGAGCGGCAGCATGCACGGGTAAGATTTTCACCGAGTCGGACCCCGAGGTTTCCGAAGCTGTCGACTTTGCCGAATATTACCCGTATTCAGCCGAGACCTTCGACGGAATTGAAAGCGTAAAATGCACGGGAAAAGGTGTCGGGCTGGTTATTTCTCCCTGGAACTTTCCCGTGGCAATCCCCTGCGGCGGAATAGTATCCTCGCTTGCAGCCGGCAACACGGTTATTTTCAAGCCGTCCTCAGAGGCCGTGCTTCCGGCCTGGATTCTCTGCAAATGTTTCTGGAAAGCAGGTGTTTCGAAAAACACACTGCAATTCCTGCCGTGCTCAGGATCAGGCACAGGAGCAGGACTTGTAAACCATCCCGATATCGATTTTATAATTTTGACCGGCGGAACTGAAACCGGCCTTAAAATACTGAAACAAAGACCCGGCATCTTCCTTGCCGCCGAAACAGGAGGCAAGAACGCGACCATAGTAACCGCCATGTCCGACAGGGACCAGGCTATAAAGAACGTGCTTCACTCGGCATTCGGCAACAGCGGCCAGAAATGCTCGGCAACATCCCTTCTGATCCTTGAGAAAGAGGTGTATGAAGACGAAAATTTCAGAAAACAGCTTGTTGACGCGGCAAGAAGCTACAGGGTCGGGTCGGCATGGCATTTTGAAAATAAAATGGGACCTCTTATCCATCCTCCGGAAGGAGACCTCAAAAGGGCCATCGAAAAGCTTGAACCGGGAGAAACCTGGATACTTGAACCGGAAAATATTGAAGGAAACCCGCACATGTGGACTCCCGGCATTAAATGGGGAGTTTCTCCAGGCTCCTTCACACACATGACCGAATTCTTCGGCCCCATACTGGCAGTGATGTGCGCTAAAGATCTCGAACACGCAGTTGAACTTGTAAACCGGACCGGCTACGGCCTGACATCAGGACTTGAAAGCCTCGACAAGCGCGAGCAGAAACAGTGGAAAGAAAGAGTCAGGGCCGGCAATCTTTATATCAACAGGGGAACAACCGGAGCGATAGTTCTTCGCCAGCCTTTCGGTGGAATGGGCAAATCGGCAATAGGCGCCGGAATCAAGGCAGGCGGTCCCAATTATGTTGCTCAGTTTATGAACTTTGAAGACATCTCATATCCAAAAGCAGGGGTTGTAAAAAACGATCACGCGCTTCTGCGGATAGCGCAGGAGTGGAATCAGAAATTAAACTGGAGCGGATTCAAAGATTTTAAAGAGGATATATATAAAACGGTAAGGGCGGTAAAAAGTTATCTTTACAATGCGGAGCAGGAATTTTTTCCTGAAAAGGATTATTTCCATTTACGGGGGCAGGATAATATATTGCGCTACATTCCCGCAGGCAAAGTTGCTATCCGCCTTCATGAAGATGATACGCTTTTTGATCTTCTTGCCCGTATAGCTGCAGCAAAAATTTCGCGGTGCGAACCTTTTGTCAGTATCCCGGTTGAACTTGATAATTCAATTGCTTCTTTTTTGGACTGCACCGAAGGTAAGATTTTTATTCAAGACACCCCAGTTTTACGTCAGGCAGATTCAGAGCTTATTGAAATGATAAAGAAAATTCAGCGTATCCGGTATGCTGCACCCGAACGGGTTTTACCGGAAATCCTGAATCATGCTGCAAATACGGGATTTTATATTGCAAGATCACGGGTCGTCATGGAAGGCAGGATCGAACTTCTCCACTATTTCCAGGAACAGAGCATCTGCGACAGTTATCACCGGTACGGCAACCTCGGGGAACGAAGTATGACGGCTTCGTAAAAAGCCATTCTGTCCGCCGCTGCTGAGGCTCTTAACGTTGCCGTCCGAATTGTGACTTTTTACCAAACCGTCAAGTATCATTTGACATAAATAGCTCAAATGATAATATCAAGAAAAGATGCGGACATGAAGAATTATAATTTAAGGCCTGATATCCGCAGGAGAAATATTATGATGACCAATAATGGATTAAAAGAAACCATATTAACAGGGGTTTTCAAGATATTTGTCTTATCCTTATTATGCCTTCCCTTTTTAACCGGATTATCACATGCCGGGACATTGATGCCGGAAGGTCTTGTCATTAAAGATAAATTTCTCCCCGGCAAGGGCTTTTCCATTGGAAAAGTTTCCCTGGTACAGGCAGATGTCATCATTATCCATTCGGACAGGAAATACGGATACAGGGCTAAAAAAGATATACCCCTTTTTGAAGGAGATACCATTATTACTAAGGAGAAGGGGCGTATAGAGGCTGTTTTAAACGACGGCAGCACAATTATTCTTGTTCCCCAAACCAGCATCGAGCTTTCAGAAAGCGTTTATAACCAGGCAGGAGGAATCAGATCTTCGCTCATAAATATGGCTCTAGGGAAAGCCCGCTTTCTTGTCACAAAATTGGCCAATTTCAAAAGGTCAGAATTTAAAGTAAAAACAGAAACAGCTATAGCCGGAGTCAGGGGCTCCGATTTCATCGTAAAAACATCTCCAGGCTTTACGGAGATATCGGCCCTTGCAAAAACAAGCCTTGAAGTCGCAAGCACTTTATCGCCGGATAAGCTCACCATCCTTTCCGAATATGAAAAAACCTTTGTTGAAAAAGGTGCGCTTCCATCCCCTGTTGTAAAAATCCCGGCTGAAGAGATTAACCGGATACAAAATGAATTTCAGGCTTCTCCGGGGAGCAAATTATCAGAAGGGAGCGTTATCATTAACAAATTTTCAGGAAAGAACGTGACAAATATCGCGATCGGGAAAGGAAGCGAAGCGAACCTCGGCACTGTAAGCGTGAAAGGCTCAAATATTAAAGGAGCCGTTATTAATGATTCCACAGCGACAAACGTCTCCAATATAGCCGCTGGAACCGACACCAAGGCAAACACAGGCTCTGTTGTGCTTGAATAACAGATGTTGCATAAAATAATATTAGCAGCAGTAAGCGGCATCCTCCTTACAGGCTCTTTCCCTGAAACCGGGTTGTCGTGGCTTGCCTGGTTTGCCCTTCTTCCCCTTCTTATTGCCGCAAGAGACCTTAAATTCAGACAAAGCTTCAGGCTGGGTCTTCTGACCGGGATTGTTCATTATCTTTCACTGCTCTACTGGCTTTCATATACTATGAAAACCTACGGGCATCTTCCGGTTTACCTTTCCGTACCGGTATTGTTTCTTTTCTCTTTCTACCTTTCCCTTTATATCGCCCTCTTCTCCGGCATCTTTACGAGAATATCATCAGGGCCGCTCTTTTCTTTTTTCATGATCCCTGTTTTATGGGTTGCTCTCGAATATGTCCGGTCCTTTCTTTTTACCGGCTTTCCGTGGGAGCTTATCGCTTATTCCCAGTATAAGTCATTGCATATCATACAGGTTTCGGATATACTTGGTCCGTATGGTATATCTTTTCTCCTTGCCCTGTCGAATACCTCGTTTTTTATCGGTTTTTTATATGTAACAGGGACAAAGTGGCATGAGAAAAAGATTTCAACAGGCCATGTTTCAATATCGTTGCTTGTATTTATATTTGTGCTTGCAGGCTTCTGGTATTACGGGAAAAGCCGGATTGAAAAGACGGACAGCGCGGTTTCAGATTCAGCCGGAATAACGATTTCAGTTATACAGGGAAACATAAGCCAATCTGAAAAATGGGATCCTGCATTTCAGTATGCAACAGTAAAAAAATATATAAATCTATCCCGTTCGGTTGCCGCCGATAAACCCGATCTTATCATATGGCCGGAAACGGCGGCTCCGTTTTACTTCCTGTATGATACAGGCCTGACAAAAAAGGTACAAAACGGGGTTGCCGAAACAGGCGCAGGTTTTTTAATCGGCAGTCCTTCATTCATACAGGACGGGAAAAATATTGAATTTTACAACAGTGCGTATATGCTCGGTCCGGATGGAAAAGTTACCGGTAAATACGACAAGGTTCATCTTGTTCCTTTCGGCGAATATGTGCCGTTAAAAAGATGGCTGCCGTTTCTCGGAAAAATGGTTGAGCAGGTGGGAGATTTCTCTTCCGGCAAAAAAGGCAGCACGGTCGGTCTGAACGGACACAGCATCGGCGTTCTGATATGTTATGAATTGATTTTTCCTTATCTTTCAAGGGCTGAGGTAATAAACGGCGCCGGTCTGCTTGTAAATATAACAAACGACGCATGGTACGGGAGAACAGGCGCGCCATATCAGCATTTTTCCATGGCGGTATTCAGGGCCATTGAAAACAGGCGCGCTTTAGTAAGAGCGGCCAACACGGGAATAAGCGGTTTTATCGATCCGGCAGGCAGGATAATCGGTTCAACGCCCCTTTTTGAAGATGCTGTTATGACAAAAAGAGTTCCTGTTTTAAAGGAGCTGACTTTTTACACACGGTTCGGGGATATTTTTGCGCTTGCCTGCCTTGCGGCAGCAATATCGGCATTCCTTGTAAAAAGTCGTAAAAAGTGATAATTTAATAGTGTAGGAATTTACCTTGGGGACGCAGATGAACGCAGAAGTTTAGACTAAAGACTGTTAGGCTGTCCGCCACACTGTTTGGCGGATTAGCTAACAGCCTACAGCCTATCTATCTGCGGATATCGGCGAAAATCTGCGTCCAGATAATTTGCGAAATAGGGAGGAACACGCCATGTCTATCGACTTAAAACAAAACATAAAGGAAATGGGCCAGAAATTAGCAGAACTGAAAGACTATCTTTGACTTCGATAACAAGGAAAAAAGATTAAAAGAGATAGAATTTCTGATATCGAAAGATAATTTCTGGGAAAGCCATGAAAAGGCGACGCCGCTTCTTAAGGAAAGAACGCTCCTTTCAGGCAAGATAGAGACTTTCAGGAAACTGACCGTCGATTTTGAAGAAAGTGAAATCCTGTTTAATCTGGCAATTGAGGAATCCGACTCAAAAACCATTGAAGAGGTCTCCCGCCAGCTTCAGAATATCAGAGAAAAAATAAAAAAATACTCCCTTGACCTCATGCTCGACGGTGAAGACGACCAGAACAACGCCATCGTTTCGATCAACGCAGGGGCAGGAGGAACCGAGGCTCAGGACTGGGCCGAAATACTTTTCAGGATGTACGCGAGATGGGTTGAAAGAAAGGGCTACAAGTTTACCCTTATCGATTTTCAGCCCGGTGATGAGGCGGGAATCAAAAGCGTGACTTTCACCGCCGAGGGTGAATATGCCTACGGATACTTGAAAACCGAGAAAGGCGTTCACCGCCTCGTAAGAATTTCCCCTTTCAATGCAAACGGGAAGAGGCATACTTCCTTTGCTTCGGTGTTCGTATATCCTGAACTGGACAACGATATAAAAATCGATATCGACGAAAAGGATCTCAGGATAGATGTGTTCAGGGCAAGCGGCGCCGGCGGGCAGCACGTCAACAAAACAAGCAGCGCCGTCAGAATTACCCACATGCCCACAGGCATAGTCGTTCAGTGCCAGCAGGAAAGGTCCCAGCACAGGAACAAGGAAATGGCAATGACTGTCTTAAAATCGCGCCTCTACCAGCTCGAGAAACAGAAACAGGATGACAAACTGCAGGAGATGCATGACGGCAAGGAAGAAATAGCCTGGGGAAGTCAGATAAGGTCATACGTGCTGCACCCATACCAGATGATCAAGGATCACAGGACAAATCTTGAAACAGGAAATGTAAGCAGCGTCCTTGACGGAGCAATTGATCCTTTTATAGAAGGCGTCCTTCTCTCGCGAAAGGCTTAAACAAAAGGTAACGGATATTTTACATGCTGCAGAAACTTTCAATCAACCCGGTCGACATACTTTGCGAATACTATGATCGTGATTCAAAGACATTTGAGATCCTTCTCAGACACGGCGAGCATGTTGCGCAAAAAGCGACCGATGCCGCAGGAAAAGTGCCTCATCTTAACCCTGATTTTAAGTTCATTGAAGAGGCTGCACTGCTGCATGACATCGGAATCTTTAAAACAAATACACCGCAGCTTGGCTGCTTCGGGGCATACCCTTATGTCTGCCACGGATTCCTCGGCCGGGAAATTCTGGAAAAAGCCGGCCTTCCGGAACACGCCCTTGTATGCGACAGGCATATGGGAACCGGCATATCGGCTGAAGAGATTGCAAAAAGCGGGTTTCCGATACCTGCGCGTGATATGATTCCGGTATCCATCGAGGAGCAGGTCATATGCTATGCAGATAAATTTTTTTCAAAAGACGGGGAACTCATAGTCAAAATAAATCCGGAGAATGAGATTATCCGGACGCTTGAATCGTACGGGAACGGCTCTGCCGAAAAATTCCGGTCATGGATGATTATCTTTGAATAACATTTAAGGTTCAACTTCAAAAGAGATATCGGGGAGGTTGAGAGGATGCTGAAACAAGACCTCAAAAAAGCCCTTCGTTTTTATTTCATAACAGACGACAAAGCGCCTGCAATCGAGCCCCTCGCCCAGGCGAAGATCGCCATAAAGGCCGGTGCGACGAGCATCCAGTACAGGAACAAGTCCTTTTCTTCAGGTTGCTACAGGGAAGCCGAAGAGATAAGGGATCTCTGCAAATGTAACGGCGTTCCGTTTATCGTAAACGACAACATCCTTCTCGCCAAAGCCTTGTCTGCAGACGGAGTTCACCTGGGACAGGATGACGAATCTCCTGCTGTTGCGAGAAAAATCCTGGGTACTGAAGCTGTAATCGGCATCTCTGTCTCAAATCCGGACGAGCTTGGGAGAACCAGCCTTTCAGATTGCGATTATATCGGAACAGGCCCGGTTTTTGTCACAGCCACCAAGGAAGACGCAAAAAAGGTGACCGGGCTTTCAGGCCTTCAATCTGTTGCCGAAAAGGTTTCCCTGCCGGTTGTCGCTATAGGAGGTATAACCGCAACAACGGCTCAGTCTTGTTTTCTCCACAAGGCGGTGGGAATTGCCGTAATAAGCTCGATTTCAAGGGTTTCCGATCCGTTGCAGGCAGCGCTGATGATCGGTTCGGCCTGTTCCTGCCCGGCGCGTTCTTTAATACACACTCCATGGAATGATGAATTCGAGCTTATCAAAAAACTTTTAAAAAACGTGCCCGCGGCATTGAACATGATAGTCCCTCCGGGAGATGACGCATGCCTTCTTGCTCCGGTTTCAAACCCTGTGGTGACGACAGACACACAAAGAGAAGGAGTCCATTTCAGGCTCAACTGGCAGACTCCGGAGGAGGTAGGGATAAAAGCGGTTGAAGTAACACTCAGCGATCTTGCAGCCTGCTATGCCAGACCGGTAACTCTTTTCATAAATCTTTCCCTTCCCTCTTATGTTTCAGACAGCATGATCGAAGAGATATACAAAGGAGTGGCCGGAAGTTTAAACAGACACGAATGTTCGCTTGGAGGAGGAAATATATCGGCGGGGAACCAACTTTCCCTGGATCTCTTTGCCGTGGGAGCAGGAAGAAATGATATATTCCCCAAGCGTTCGAATGCAAGGTCTGGCTACGGACTTTATTGCACCGGCCCTTTAGGCCTTGCAAGGGCAGGTCTCGAATCCCTGGTAAAAAACGATCCCGGTTTCAAAGACCTTGTATTAAAATTCAAATTCCCGGAGGCAAGATTTGATGCTGCGCAAATACTTGCCGAAGCGGGGGTTGACTGCGTCATGGATATAAGCGACGGACTTGCGGGCGACGCAGGCCATATCGCAAAGGCCTCGGGAATAACAGTTGAACTCGATCTTATGTCATGCCCTTTTGACCCGTCCCTTGTTTCATTCTGCAGAAAATACGGTAAAAAACCGGAAGAAATCGTCGTTGCAGGAGGAGAAGATTATGAGCTTCTTTTTGCCTGCAGGCCTGAAATTTTCAAAACAATTTCAAAAAAACTGAAGGGCTCTTTTCAGGTCGGACGATGCCTGCCTTTTACCGGAAAGCATATAATAAGCATTTCCGGAATTGATTCATTCCAGCACGGTAAAAAATAACTTAAAAAAACCTTGCATTCCGATTTCTTCATTGCTAAGCTTCATCCAAAATCCGATTGGGGTGTTCCGCATGGATACGTCAGAGACCATTGGAGAACATCCAATTTTGCTCAAGTACAAGGAAAGCGATAATTTCAAACGCAGGAATACATTGAAGTATTTCGAGTATTGAAATTTGAGACTGACACAGTAATCGGGCAAAAGGGGATGTTATACAAGTGTCTCTGAGCGGGACTGAGAGAAAACCCACTGAACCTGATACAGTTAATGCTGTCGTAGGGAACTCGGAGAATATGATCCCTGAAGGCAACTTTCCTTCCTCTATTCTTTCCGAAGTTTTCCCCCGGCAATAAAAATATGACGGTATCGTAATAAGTCGAAATATGCTCACTTAAAGATCTTTTTAGACAGGATTAACAGGATGTACAGGATTTTGTCTGCCGGCCGGAAGCCGGACAGGCAATAAGCCATCGCCTGCGGCGAGTAGGGCTATCCGGGCTCCGCGAAGCGGATGCTTGTTTCAGGGCGCTCCTCCGGAGCGGTCTGATGCAGTTGATCCGTCAAATCCTGTAAATCCTGTCAGATAATTTTTGTGAAACCACGAAACCGTCGTCGGGAGATATTATGAGAACAGCTCTTACAATAGCAGGCTCTGATCCTTCGGGCGGCGCAGGAATCCAGGCCGATCTTAAAACGTTTCACGCTCACGGTGTTTTCGGCATGAGTGTGATAACAGCCGTGACGGTTCAGAACACGAAGAAAGTATCTGGCGTTCAG
>JAUYEO010000081.1 GCA_030689795.1 Desulfobacterales bacterium
TTTGGGGAATAGATTTTTAAGGAACTGAGCGTTAAAAATCACAAGCTGTTTGAGGGCGTTAGCCCGAGTTCTTGTGATTTAGCGAAGTGACTTAAAAATCCCCAAAAAGCTCATTAAGTGAGCGTATTTCGACTTTTTACGGGTTCATCATTATATCATGCGTGTTATTTTGTTCAAGAGATAAATGATAACTTTAGTCCGGTTAATGCCTGTTCGAATAGCCTTGATTTTGCACAATGTTTTATCTAATGTGGACTCATGATGATGGTTTTGTAAAAAGTCCAGATATGCTCACTTTCCCAAAAAGCTCAAAGCAGTTCGCATATGATTATTTTGCAAAGCCGTCTTATAAGAGTACATATCAATCAATAATAGTATTAAGGGCGATTGCACATGCTTTCTTCTTGTACCGGTGTAATACTGGCAGGCGGTCTTAATTCACGCTTTTCGGGCGCTAACAAAGCCTTTATTCAGATCGGGAACAAGCGAATTCTTGATCATATATACGATGTTTTCAGTGAACTCTTTGAAGAAATCATTCTGGTTACAAATGATCCTTTAAAATATCTCGAATGGGATCTTAAAATTGTAACGGACATTTATCCAGCAAGAAGTTCTCTTACAGGGATACATGCAGGACTCTTTTATGCAACCGGTTCTCACGCTTTTATTACTGCCTGCGACACTCCTTTTTTAAAAAAAGATCTTGTTGAAGCTTTAATCTGCGCCGTTTTGCCTCAAACAGATATAGTTATTCCTGAAACTTCTGCAGGCATAGAGCCTCTTTGTGCCGTTTATTCAAAAAGATGCTTGAAACAGATAGAAAATCAGCTTGAAAAACAGGAATATAAAATTCAAGGATTTTTCAACAAGGTTCGCGTTATAAAAATTTCAGAAGATGAAATACGGGCAAAAGATCCTGAATTGACATCATTTTTTAATGTCAACACTCCTTTTGCATTTGATAAGGCAAAAGAGATAAAAACAGGTTGACGGTTATATTTTTTAAGGTGCGGCCGGAGAATAGTTATGAATATGCTGATGCTTATTGATAAAATAAAGAAGAATCCGGAATATGACAGGGTGGGAATGATATTATGCCACAACGGCGTGGTCCGTGGAACATCCCGTGACGGGCGTAAAGTATCGGGGCTTAAAATCGCGGTTGATCATTCAAAGTTGAAACAGATTGTTGAAGAAAACAAAAAAATGGCCGGAATTATTGAAATTCTTGTTGAGATTGAAGAAGATAAAGATCTTCTTGTAGGAGAAGATGTAATGTTTCTGGTTGTTGCCGGCGACATCCGTGATAACGTAATAAAATCTTTAAATGATACTCTAAATGCAATCAAGACAACCGTAACAAAAAAGACCGAGTTTTATTTATAAAGGAATCATATAATGCCTTCTTTTACTCATATTGACGAAAAGGGCAACGTGCGAATGGTTGATGTCACAGAAAAAGAATCAACAAACAGAACAGCCATTGCGCAGGGTATTGTAATCATGAACCCTGCAACTTTCAGTAAGATTAAAAATCAGAAGGTAAAAAAAGGGAATGTTCTTGAAACCGCCAGGATTGCCGGAATAATGGCTGCGAAAAAGACATCGGACCTGATACCAATGTGCCATCCTTTAAATCTCACCCATGTGGCTGTTGATTTTTATCCGGATGAAAGCTCAAGCAGCATAAGAATCGAATCGTCAGTAAAGATCTTCAGCCAAACAGGGGTTGAGATGGAGGCTTTAACCGCGGTTTCCGTGGCTGCTTTAACAATATACGATATGTGCAAATCAAATGACAGGGAGATTATCATTTCAAATATAAGCCTTCTTGAAAAAGATGGTGGAAAAAGCGGTAAATTTGTCAGAACAAAAAAGAAATAGATTCCAACAGAGAATTATGAATCAGCTCGCCATAAATAATTCAAAATCAGCCGGGCGTGTCAAGCTGTCTCTTTTGCTGATCTGTATGTTTTTGATAGCACTGGTATGCGGATGTGCCCCGATAATTCACAGACCGCCGGAAGAGATCCCGGTGTTTGAAAAATTGCCGGTTTCCGAATACCCCGGGTTTGTTGACGACACAAATTATGTCAATCTCTCGGACAGTATACAGCAAAGTCTTTCATATTTTAAGAAAAGACCAAAAGATATGAAATTTAAGTTCGGACAGGATGTATATGAAACATCTCATATGGTCGATTCTTTGGTTAAATTCCTTGAGTTTACAGAAAAAAAACCTTCTGCTGATGAATTAAGAAAATACATCAATAAAAATTATTATGTCTATAAATCAACCGGAAGCAACGGAAGCGGAGAGGTTCTTTTTACAGGATATTATGAACCCTTTTTGGAAGGAAGTCTTTCAAAGAGCGATATATATAAATATCCTGTTTATGGAACCCCGCCGGATCTTATTTCAATAGACCTTTCATTATTTTCTCCGAAATACGAGGGAGAAAAAATAACGGGAAGATATACGGGGCAGACGGTTGTTCCTTATTATGAACGAAAGGAAATTGAGACAGGAGGAATGCTTGAAGGTAAGGCTCCTGTTGTTGCATGGGTAAAAGACCCGATAGATCTTTTTTTTCTTCAAATTCAGGGATCCGGAAAGATTCTCCTTGATAATAGTGAGATGATAAATATTCATTATCATGCTTCAAACGGGCGCCCATATAAAAGTATTGGTAATCTTCTGATTCAGAAAGAAATAATTCCGCATTCCGAAATGTCTATGCAAAGGATCCGGGCATATTTAAATTCCAATCCCGAAGAGGTTCAGGATATTTTGAATTACAATCCAAGCTATGTTTTCTTTAAAATGGAAGAAGACGGGCCGCTGGGGTGCCTGGGTGTAAAACTGACACCAGGAAGGTCTGTAGCTTTGGACAGGCGTATCTTCCCATTAGCCGGTCTTGTCTATATTGAAACCGTAAAGCCTCTGGTAGGCGGAAACGGAGAAATTACCGAATGGATAAAAAACAAAAGCTTTGTTTTAAGCCAGGATACAGGGGGTGCCATCCGGGGTCCCGGCCGTGCCGATATTTACTGGGGAAATGGTAAATATGCGGAAACAGCCGCAGGAAACATGCGGCACAAGGGAAGTCTTTATTTTCTGATTCTAAAACCTGAAAAAAAATAGGCATGAAAACATTTTGTTATAATGCCGGTTTTATTCTGTCTTGACTAATACCATTAAAATCGGTACTGAAAAAAGCTTCTTATTTTATTGATTTTTACTTACACTTTGGCGGGGGGATAAAAATATGCTGGGCATAGGAATGCCTGAAATGATTCTGATAGCTGTTATAGCTCTTATCGTTATTGGTCCCGACAAACTTCCCGGCCTCGCAAAAACTCTCGGGCGCATATTCGGTGAATTGAAAAAGGCTACAAACGAATTCAAGGAGACAATGGAAGTTGAATCCAAGCTGACAGATGTAAAAAAAGCCTTCGACGGAATAAATGAAAAAGATATAATGGATAAGGCAGAAACAGTAAACGAACAGGAAAACATTGAAACTTCTTCAGCGCCTTCAGCCGATAATATTGATGATAAATGTGACGATAAGTGTGATGAAAAGAACGATGTAGAGAAAGAAGCATCAAAAGGAACCGCTTAAAAGATGAAAGAGGATGATAAAATTCCTTTCACAGCTCACCTTGAAGAACTCAGGAAGCGTCTTGTAATCTGCTGTGTCGCAATCGGCATAGGCGTTGTGATAGCGTATGGATTTAAGGAAAAATTATTTGAGATCCTGACGATTCCTCTTGTCCGGGAAATGCGACCAGGAGATAAACTTATTTTTACAGGTCTCACAGAGGCTTTTTTTACATATATGAAGGTTGCTTTTCTTGCAGGCATAATGCTTGCTTCGCCGGTCATTATATACCAGTTCTGGGCTTTTGTGGGTCCCGGGCTTTATAAGAAGGAAAGACGATATTTTGTTCCGATAGTTTTATTATCTGCATTTTTTTTCGTTGGAGGATCTCTTTTCTGTTTTTTTGTTGTTTTCCCTTTTGCGTTCAAGTTTTTTCTCAGTTTTGCAACAGAGGTTATACAGCCGCTTCCATCTATGAATGAGTATTTAAGTTTTGTTTCTGTGACGATGCTCGCTTTCGGGCTTGTTTTTGAACTTCCTCTTGTTATTGTTTTTCTGGCAAGACTTGGTATTGTCACGGTCGATTTTTTGAGAAAAAACAGGAAGTATGCGATTCTTTTAATATTTCTTATTGCTGCTATTCTGACTCCGGGGCCGGATGTTGTGTCTCAGGTACTTATGGCGTTTCCCCTTATGTTTCTATATGAAATAAGTATTGTTGGCGCCATATTTTTTGGTAAAAAGAAGGAGAAAAAGACGGACGGATGATCGGGAAAAAACAATTTGCCAGGTATCGGAAGCTGTGATGTTCTTTATAATTGACAGATTTTTGAGGTATTGATAAAAGTAGACGGAAAGACAGAGTCGGTAAAGGTAATTGTTTGTTGAAGTTAATTAAAGCTTGAAAGGGGGTAAACGGAATTTATGAAAGTTAAGTCATTATTATTGGTGATGTCGGTAGTTGGAATCGCAACCCTTTTTCTTTCAGCGTCTGTTTTTGCTGGAACGGCAGTCCCTGATGTAATCAAGATGGAAACAAAGGGATATGAAAAACACGAAAAGGGTATCGTCCAGTTTACACACAAGAAGCATGTGGAGGAGTACAAGGGCGCTTGCGGGGATTGCCATCATGACGCAAAAGGCAAGCCACTAGCCAGCCTTAAAGCAGGGGACAAGGTTCAGAGCTGCATCGAGTGCCATAAGAAGCCGAGCGAGAAGCCGAAGGGAAAAGATGCCCCGAAGCTTTCAAAGAAAGAAGCCCTCGAGTACCATGCCGAAGCTCTTCATGATAACTGTCAGAGTTGCCACAAGGAATTCAACAAGAAAAATAATTCAAAGGCAGCTCCTACGACCTGCGTAAAGTGTCATCCAAAGCAGTAAAAGATTATTGTAAATAAAGTCGTGTTTAGGGCCGGTTTTCTTTGAGAAGCCGGCCCTAAATTTTTTTTTCACGGTAAGAGCGTGCATTTCGTATCATGGCTTCAGCCCAGAATGGAGTTCCCAGCGCGTGAATGTGGGTATATGTGGCAAGAATATTCTTGAAGACAACGCCGTCTCTGTTATTGATGAGTCCTGATCCTCTTTTTAACCTGAATGCAAGGTCTTTCTCTTCCCCGCCCCATTCAAGAACGCTTGAATAATGGAATTCGTGTCCACGAATTTCCATACCTGCTTCGAAATACGGATTATTTCTTTCCACCTCAACGATTGTGTAACCGTGGGCCTGGGGTTTTTTAGAAAATCCAAAGGTTATTGGAAGAAGACCGGCCATGGCATATGTTATGCCGTCAAGAAAAAGTTCTTTCCCCAGATACATCAATCCGCCGCATTCCGCATATATTGGGAGTCCTTTTGCAGCCAGGGCTTTTAATTCTTCTTTGTAAAAAGTGTTTTCAGAAAGTTCTTTTGCGTGGGTTTCAGGAAAGCCGCCGCCGATATAGAGGGCGTCAACATCCGGAATTGTTTTATCCGACAGAGGGCTCATATAAATAAGCTCTGCGCCTTCAAAAATAAGGGCATCAATATTTTCCTGATAGTAAAACTGAAATGCGGAATCTCTCATAATGCCGATCCTTGGTTTTATTTTGAAAGCTGTTGCCGGATCGGTATCTTTCTTTTCCGATATCTCTTCCGCACTCCCTGCTGGCGGCAGGCCCGGTGCGTTGAAAGCTGTCTGTGCCAGTTTGTCAAGATCGATATATTTGACGGCCATTTCCGCTGCCGCAGCGATGGAGTCGGCTGCCCATTTATGTTCGGGTGTCGGTATAAGTCCCATATGCCTTTCAGGAAAACTTTGCCTGTTGAGCTTAGGGACGGAACCTAGTACAGATACACCTGTGTGGTATTCGATGCTTCTTTTTAATATGTTTTCATGCCTTGCGCCGGCAACCCTGTTTAATATTACACCCTTTATATCAACGTTTCTGTCAAAATGAATGCAGCCCAAAACAACTGCTGCTATAGTCCGGGTGCTCTTGGTGCAATCAATGCATAAAATTACAGGCGCCCTGAGAAGTTTTGCAAGCTCGGCTGTGCTGGTAGTACCTTCAAGATCTATTCCGTCATAGAGACCGCGGTTACCTTCAATAACCGACAAATCAGTACCAAGAGAGTGAGAGTAAAATGAAGTCAGTACCCGATCAACAGGCGTAAGGAATGTGTCCAGATTATAGCAGGGCCGGCCTGCAGCAAGAGCAAGCCAGCCCGCATCAATATAATCAGGACCTTTTTTGAAAGGAGATACTTGTTTTCCGGCGACTTTAAAAGCAGCAATTACGCCGGTAGATATTATGGTTTTTCCTGATCCACCACTGATGGCCGAAATAATGATTCTGGGAAAAGCCATATTGTCCTGCATCATGGAAGAAATTTAATCTTCATCTTCTGCATGAGCTTGTTTGCCGACCCCTTTGAGACCGATCAGGGTGGTGCTTCCGCTTGACCAGTATTCAAGAATCTCTTCTTGCACCATTTGATTTACCAGATTTTTTACTTCTCTTGGTTTTTCATCCGGAGCCATTGCGTAGAAGTCTTTCAGATAAAACTTGGATTTACCCTTTTTGCCTTGAAGAGTTTCTACTATCACTTTTTTTAAAGCTTCTTTGTCCATTATTTGGCCTCATAATAAATTTAACCGGGGCAAACTTTTGCCCCGGTTTGTTGTTTTAACTGCTAGAACTTGAACTGCGTTGTCTGGCGCCATGTAAAATAGGCCGGATCACGGAAATCATCGATGAGATGGTGAGTAAACGGAAGTTCGCATTTCTCAAAAAATCTTTCCCATCCGATTCTTTCAGCCCATTCACCAAGACGTTCATATTTGTTTGCGTCTTTGGCATAAGCTTCTACCATTTTCTTAATTACAGCGGTTGTCTGGGGCCAACGAGGTGTTTCGTTGGGTAAAAATGCGACAACAACTTTAGAAAACTTGGGAGTGCTTATTCTGTTTGAAACCTTGCCGCCTGCCATGATTACTATGCCGTCGCCGACAGCGTCTGCAAGAGGCATCGAGGGACACATTGTGTAACAGTTGCCGCAATACATGCATCTTTCATTGTTTACGGCGACACTGTTTAATTTTACACCGTTAATCTCAATTTTTGCAGGTTTGATGGCTGCAGTAGGGCAAGCAGCAATTGCAAGAGGGATTTCGCACATCTTGTCGAGATATTCATGATCCAGAAGCGGCGGTTTGCGGTGATATCCGAGAATAGCGATATCGGAGCAGTGAACAGCGCCGCACATGTTGAGACAGCAGGCAAGAGAAACGCGCAGATGGGCAGGCATCCTCATGCTTTTGAAATCATCAAACAGCACATCCATTGTGGCCTTTACCGGTCCGGAAGCATCCGTTGCCGGTGTGTGGCAATGAATCCATCCCTGGGTGTGAACTATATTGGTGATTCCGGCGCCTGTGCCGCCGACCGGGAACTTGAAGCTTCCGCCTGCGAATTTTCTGCTCTCAAGGTCTTTTTTCAAAGGAGCAATTTTATCCTGGCTGTCGACGAAAAATTCTATGTTGTTTCTGGTTGTAAATCTCAAAAATCCGCCGCAATGCTTGTCTGCAATTTCGCAGATTTCGCGGATATGTGTACAGCTCATTATTCGGCAGCCGCCGACTCTTACTGTAAAAATTTTATCGCCTGTTTCAGAAACATGAACCAGAACACCCGGTTCAAGAATTTCATGATACAGCCATTTGCCTTTGTTTTTAGCAATTATCGGATGATAGAACTCATCGTATTTTCTCGGACCGATGTCGGTTATCCTGTTTTCCATCGGTTTGTCTTTATTGTATCCTGAGGATATGAATGCCATGGTCTTTACCCCCTATCTCTGATGGTATTTTCTGAATTCGTTAATATCGCCTGTAAAGCCGCCTTCAACCTCGTCTTCTTTCCAGAAGATGTAAGGATTGGATCTCGGCTCTTTAACATGCTGCGGCATCGGTTTGATATTTGTCATCTCAAGAAGTTTCTGGAAACCCTGGCGTTTGATCAATTCGCCGAGTCTTTCACGGTTCTTTCCTTCTTCCATCCACCAATCCCAAACAGCTTCGATAACTTTTTTGATCTCATCATAAGGCTCTTCAGCTTTAACAAAAGGAACAAGGAGAGAACCCATCTGGGCGCCGTCAAGGATCGGAGCCTTGGCTCCAACCAGTATTGAAAGGCCCCTTTCGTTACCGATTCTCAGCGCTCGCGGCATAACGTTAATGCAGTGCATGCACCTTGTACACTCTCTGTTGTTGATTTCGAGTTTGCCGCCTTCATAACGCATGCAGCCTGTCGGGCAAAGATTAATGACTTCTTTCTGGATATCAAACTTACCCCAGTCACGTCCTGAATGAGCTCCTGCATTAGGAGGATATTCGCCGCCGACGTACGCTTTAACAGCTTTCTGATCGAGCCTGATGTCGTCCTTCCAGGTACCTATAAAAGACATGTCTGAACGTGCGATTGAGGCCACGCAGCAGTTGGGGCAGCCATCAAACTTGAACTTGAATTTGTAGGGGAATGCCGGGCGATGAAGTTCGTCCTGATAAGCATTAGTGAGAGCGTGGCATATTGCCTGTGTGTCGTAACATGCATATTCGCAGCGTGCCGCGCCGATACAATCTGCAGGAGTTCTCAAGTTTGAACCGGAACCCCCCAGATCTTGATTTAATCTATGAGTCAATTCGAAAAAGATTTCCTCGATCTGCGGAGTTGTCGTTCCGATCCAGATGATATCTCCGGTTGATCCGTGCATGTTGGTAATACCGCTGCCGCGAAATTGCCAAAGGTCGCAAAGCTGCTTTAAGTATTCTGAGGTATAGAACTTACCGGCAGGCTGGCTTACGCGCATGGTATGGAAATGAGCAACCCCGGGAAACATTTCCGGCTGATCGCAATACCTTCCGATAACGCCGCCACCATAACCAAAAACACCTACAATTCCACCGTGTTTCCAGTGAGTTCTTTTGTGCTTGAAGGAAAGTTCCAGAACTCCAAGCAGATCATCGCAAACATCCACCGGAATCTGGTACTCCACACCATTCACGTTCTTTGCTCTTACTTCTGCCTCTTGCTTTAGATCAGATACAAAGCTTGGCCACGGCCCGCTTTCAAGCTGATCCAACAAAGGGGTCTTATGTTTCATCGTTTTACCTCCATTTTGTTAATATGACTAAGAATACAGATTTGAGATATTTAACTTCAGACTCGGAGCTTGTGGAGTCACCTCCTCTCGCGTTGGCATATTTATAAGTATGTTTAAGGATATTCCTGTAAAAAACGACAAATCGACAAGGACTTCGTATAAGATTAATATTGTTTGTTGTCAATAAAAAAGGAGTGTTTATAACCTATTGATATTCATAAATGCTGAATAATTAAAACCCTCTTCATATTGTGGTGCAGGTTGAATAAAAGCGCTTTATATTGTGTTTAGTAAGTTAGAGATTATTTCCTGCGTTTTTCTACCCCTCAAGGGGGTACTGAAAAAAGTCCCGTTTATCGGGGTTGGAAGTATTGAGAAAATATAATAGCAGACATTATGAGCCAATTGCAAAAGTCCCTCTCCCCTCCCTTGATGGGAGGGGATTAAGGGGATGGTGAAAGAACAACTCATTGATAACTCTAATCTTTTACCCCTC
>JAUYEO010000087.1 GCA_030689795.1 Desulfobacterales bacterium
GACCTTATGCGTAATGATCTGGGTAAAGTATGCAAGGCCGGATCGGTTAAAGTAGCAGAGCATAAAAGGATAGAAGCTTACCGGAATGTTTATCATCTTGTTTCAATTGTGGAAGGAATTCTAAATGCCGGGCAAAATCAAGCTGATTTGATAAAAGCCGTTTTCCCGGGCGGGTCGATAACGGGCTGTCCCAAGATCAGGGCAATGGAAATAATAGACGAACTCGAACCCTGCCGCAGACATATTTATACCGGTTCAATCGGGTATATCAGTTTTCATAACACGATGGACTTATCCATAGCGATACGGACAGCTGTTGTTTATAACGGCAGGATCATTTATTCGGCAGGCGGTGGCATTGTCTTTGATTCGAATCCGGAGGATGAATATGATGAAACCCTTCATAAAGGACGCACCATAATGGAAACTTTCGGTAAACCTGAAGAGAAACCGGTGAAAAAATCATTCGTATGGCATAACGGTGTTATCAAACCGGCTGAGAACGCATATATTCCCGCAGATGGCGAAGGCTTTCTTTACGGATATGGTTTTTTTGAAACAATCCGTGTAAGCAAGGGGAAACCGGAGCTCCTTTGCGAACATATAAAGAGATTCGGGAATGCATGGAAAAACCTTTTCAATGATAATCCCCCGGATTTGACATGGGAGGATATAATAAATCAGGTTATAACAGAAAACGGGCTTGATAATGAAACAGCCGCATTGAAGATCATCGCGGCAAAAGGCAACGGAAAAACCTTGTTTGATAATGATTTATTGGTTATTGCAAGGTCTTATACGCATCGACTGTGTGGGAAAGTTGAACGGGGATTAACCCTTGCCGCATATCCCGAACCGCGCCAGACCCCGCTTGCAGGCTATAAAACCCTGAATTATCTCTATTATTTCCTTGCAGGCAGATGGGCAAAAGAGAACGGCGCGGATGAAGCACTGATCCTGAACCCGGACGGAAGTATTTCCGAGACGAATACGGCTAATATTCTGATGATAAAAGGCAGGAGAGTTATAAAACCTGTGTCACCGCATTCTCTTCCCGGCATTATGGAGGAAGCTGTGTGCTCTTTATTGTCCGGAAGGGAATATTCGATGGAAAAAAGAAAAATATTTCCCGAAGAGATCCTTTCGGCAGACGGGGTAATTCTTACCAACTCTCTCATGGGTGCTGTCCCGGCTTTCCGCCTTGACGGGAAAAAGCTTGCTGATTCTTCGGAAGTTTGCGACATGATCAACAGGGAGCTGTTTTAACTTTTACCGGGTCTTCGCTTTTTCCGGGAAGAAGCTCTTTCTGCTGCAAGGTTTTTTATTTTTGGAACAACGAAAAAAGCGTATAAAACGCAGACAACTGCGAAAGCCGTCATTGCAAGCGCGACCCAGTAATTGTGGAAAACAATATTCCCAAGATAATCCCGGGTGCTGTCCGCAAAAATCCCGATCATGAGCCCGCCGAACAGAATTGCCGTTATAACGGGAATAGTTTTCCCGAAAGGAATTAAAAAAGAACGTTCTTTGTCCGGAAATTTCTTTCTGAGCCTCAAAACACAGATAGCCATGACAACATATATGAAGCATTCAAGAGCTGCCGCCATGATAATGATAAAGAGATATTTACCTGTAACAAGAATAAGAAAACTCAGTACGATTGCGAAAACGACAAGAGAAAGTATTGCCGCCCATGGAGTCGCATAATCCGGATGAAGCTTGCTCAAAAATCTTGGGAGAGTATTGTCTCTTGCCATTGCATATGTAAAACGGGAGGTGTTCAGGAGTCCTGCGTTAAATGAGGTTACAGAGGCTATAATGCTCATTGCTATAAACAGGAAGCCGCCTGTCTTTCCGAAAAGATTTCTGGCAAAGAGAATGTGCGGAATGGTCGTGCCGCTTTTCAGCTGTTCTTCAGTAAGCCCCGAATACATTGCAACAACAAAAAGAGAGTATGTTACAGACAGAAGTCCGACCGCATACAGCATTCCTTTTCCTATCAGGCGGTAGTCTGTGGTTTCTTCGGCAAGCGGAGCCACCCATTCAAAACCGACATACATGAAAACCCCGACTGCCGCCGCGGACAGGACTTTTCCGGTTGTGAAATTTGAGCCGTTTAAGGCTGCGGTAAAATTGATCTCCTTAACCGACAGAGTATATACGGAGACGAATATCAGAAAACCGAACATCAGGTATGTCAGAACATCCTGTGTCCAGCCCGTTATTTGTATTCCCCTGAAATTTATATAACCTACGATCAGGATAAATATAATCTGCCAGAAAAACCTGTCTGTCGCAGGATTTATAATAATTCCGGCGGAATCAAGGAGAACACTTGATAAAAGATAGCTCTCAGCGCCCACCATACCCGCCCCGAGAATTACATAAAACATTCCTATTGCAATTGCGGTCTTTTCATTAAATGCGTTTTCCATGAAAAGCTTGATGCCTGCCGCGGATGGGTAAAGGGAGGTGAGTTCTGAAAAGCACATTGCGGAAAGAAAGCATAATAATCCCGCGATTAAAATCGATATCCATGCAAGTTCGCCGGCAACAATAATTGCAATCTGCAGGCCGGCAAGATAACAGGAGGTTGCCATAGCCATGCCGGCAGCAGTCGAGATAACGGTGCGCAGCCTTAAAACTTTTTTTAATGATATGGTCATATCTGATGGTTTCGTAAAAAGTCCAAATATGCTCTCTTAATGAGCTTTTTGGGGATTTTTAAATGACTTCGCTAAATCATCCGCCAGAATTATGGCGGATGATTTTTAACGCTCAGTTCTTTAAAAATCTATTTCCCAAAAATC
>JAUYEO010000088.1 GCA_030689795.1 Desulfobacterales bacterium
GATTTTTGGGAAATAGATTTTTAAAGAACTGAGCGTTAAAAATCATCCGCCATAATTCTGGCGGATGATTTAGCGAAGTCATTTAAAAATCCCCAAAAAGCTCATTAAGAGAGCATATTTGGACTTTTTACGAAACCATCAAGGATTGATATGATCCTATTGTTTTGACTTTTTACAGTCATAAATATTAGTATAAGCTGTTGAGTGAGATGATATAAATCTTATAAAGTCAGGAATAATGATGAAGGATTTTTTTAAAGTTACAGACCTCGAAAAAGTTCTTGAATATTCTTCTTTGTTTCCGGTTGTTGAAACAGAGCTGGTTCTTCTGGAAAATACACCGGGACGGATTCTTGCGGAAAAGATCATTGCCGACATTGATCTCCCCGGGTTTTCCCGCTCAACTATGGACGGATACGCCGTACGCGCCTCGTCGACATTCGGCGCATCTGAAGAAAACCCTGCGTATCTTAATGTTGTCGGCTCGATCGCAATGGGTGAATCCCCTTCCTTTTCAGTTGAACAGGGAGAAACCGCCAGAATATCAACCGGAGGAATGCTTCCAAATGGAACGGACTCTGTTGTCATGATCGAGCACACCGAAATCATTGATGAAAAAACGATCGAAGCGTACAAGAGCACTGCACCCGGCCAGAACGTGATTGAGAAGGGGGAGGATTTTACCGAAGGAAACGTTGTTCTTCACGCCGGGCAAAAAATTCGTCCGCAGGAAACAGGTCTTCTTGCCGCTTTCGGGAAAGAAAAGATAAGGGTCTTTAAAAAACCTGTTATCGGCATAATTTCAACAGGAGACGAGGTTGTGCCTGTTTCTCAAACGCCACATCCGGGAAAGATACGTGATATAAACACCTACAGCCTTTCAGGCCAGGTTATAGAGGCAGGCGGCATACCCCTGGCTTTCGGAATCATAAAGGATGATTATAAAAATCTTCTCGAAAGATGCCGGGAAGCCTTGCTGGATTCCGATATGGTTCTGATTTCAGGAGGAAGCTCCGTAGGAACCCGCGATTTTACAATTGAAGTCTTATCCGCCCTTCCGGATTCTGAAATAATTGTTCATGGAATATCAATCAGCCCAGGAAAACCTACGATTCTTTCAAGATCGGAAAAAAAGCCCTTATGGGGACTTCCGGGACACGTGGTCTCCGCCATGATAGTTTTTTCCGCGGTAGTAAAACCTTTTATCGAAAAGATGAGCGGCTATTCACCGGCTCAGAAAAGCCGGTTTACTCTTTCGGCGCGCCTCTCAAGAAATGTCTCTTCGGCCCAGGGAAGAACGGATTATATCAGGGTCAGATTAACCGAAAAAGAGGGCATTCTATGGGCGGAACCCATCCTGGGTAAATCCGGGCTTATAAATACAATGATCAAAGCAGACGGCTTGATAGAGATAGGCAAGAACGTGGAGGGACTTGAAAGAGGGACTGAGGTTAGGGTTTCCCTGTTGTGACTTTTTACGAAGCCGTCAGATGAGGAGTTTATAATGAGTACACGCAATGTCTATTTGAAAATGAAGACTCTTGAAGAAGCCAGAGTGATTCTTTTTACAAGATTTTCTCATATTACAAGCCTTCCAGGCGAAACAGTTCCCGTTCCGGATGCTGTCGGCCGGGTGACGGCGGAACCTGTCAGCGCAAGGCTTTCATCTCCTAATTTTCATTCTGCGGCAATGGACGGCATAGCCGTAAAAGCGGAAAATACTTTCGGGGCAAGCGAGACGCGCCCGAAACAGCTTATCGTAAATAAGGATGCCTTTTTTCTTAACACAGGCCATGTGCTTCCCAAAGAGACAAACGCAGTCATAATGATTGAACATGTAAATATTCTTGATGAAAACCGGATAGAAATAGAAGCTCCTGCCGTACCCTGGCAACACATAAGAAAAATGGGGGAAGATATCGTTGCAACCGAGCTTTTGTTTCCCCAGAATCACGTTATAACTCCTTACTGTGTAGGCGCGCTTCTTTCAGGAGGTATATTCTCGGTTTCCGTGAGAAAAAAACCCCGGATACTGATAATTCCGACCGGATCGGAACTTGTTGACTTGAAAGACGCAGATATCGACGAACTCAAGCCGGGGCAGGTGCTTGAAACAAATTCTTATGTCCTTGGAAAACTTGTTGAGTCTTCAGGCGGCGTTTACGAAAGACATGATAAAATAAAAGATGACGCCGGGAAGATAAAAGAAGCTCTCTTGAAAGCCGTAAAGAGCGAATACGATATAGTGCTTATCATCGGCGGATCATCCGCCGGGTCCGAAGATTACTCAAAAAGCGTTATACTTGAAACAGGCGAAGTGCTTGTTCACGGAGTCACCATAATGCCGGGAAAACCGATTGTAATAGGCGCTGTCAACAATAAACCGGTTTTTGGAATCCCCGGTTATCCGGTATCGGCCATAGTTGCCTTTGAACAGTTTGTCCATCCCGTAATATGCAAAATGCTCGGGCAGCCCGAGAAAGAAAGGCAAAAAGCGGAAGTTATGCCCGCAAAGAAGATCACTTCTAAACTGGGAGTGGAAGAATTTCTGCGGGTAAAGCTCGGAAAAGTCGGCAACAAGGTAATAGCAACCACCCTTCCGAGGGGCGCTGGATGCATCACAACGATTACTGAAGCGGATGGAATTATCCGCATACCTAATCATGTTGAAGGAATAAATGCGCAGGAGCCTGTTCTGGCGGAACTTCTGCGCCCGCTTTCTTCAATAAACAACACGATCGTTGTTGTCGGAAGCCATGACAACACTCTCGATCTTCTTGCGGACAGGATAAGGGCAAGACATAACAATCTCACTCTCTCTTCAAGTCATGTGGGGAGCATGGGCGGGCTCATGGCAATCAAAAACGGGGTGTGCCACCTTGCGGGCTCACATCTTCTCGACACAGCAGACGGCTCATATAACGTATCATACATAAAAAAATATCTTCCCGGCATGAAAATAAAGCTTGTCAACCTTGTATTCAGGGATCAGGGGCTTATTGTTGCGAGGGGAAATCCAAAAAATATTAAGGGGATCGAAGATCTTGCCCGTAATGACATCACCTTTATCAACCGGCAGGGCGGATCGGGAACAAGAATCCTTCTTGATTACAGATTAAACCAGCTGGGAACAGATCCAAAACAGATAAAGGGATATGACAACGAAGAATTTACCCACATGTCTGTCGCTGTCGCAGTTCTGAGCGGTACCGTTGATGTGGGTCTCGGCATATTTGCCGCCGCAAACGCACTCCATCTCGATTTCATCCCGGTTGTTACGGAACAGTATGATCTTGTTATCCCTGAACTCTTTTTTGAAACCGAAAACATAAAAATTCTTCTTGAAACAATAAACACAGCGGATTTTAAAAAACGAGTTGAGGCATTAGGCGGTTATAGCACAAAAAAAACCGGCACAATAATCCTATGAAATACAGGCTTACAGACCATACTGCCGACCTGGGAATAGAGGTTTACGGTTCCGGCTTCAGGGAGCTTTTCGAAAACGCAGGTTATGCAATGTTTGACATAATAACGGATACAAACCGCTTAAATGCCTTGTCTGAAACAACCTTGAATATTACAGGGGAAGACTGGCCGGATCTCATGGTAAACTGGTTAAGAGAGCTTTTATATCTCTGGACAGGAAAGGGGCTGCTTGTTAATATAATAGATATAGTCTCCTTTTCAGAGTATGCTCTGTCTGCAAATGTAAAATACGAACCTTATGTTCCGGAGCGCCACCTGATAAAAAGCGAATTGAAAGCCGTGACGTATCACCAGATCAGTGTTGAGCAAAAAGCTGCAAAATGGGAAGCAAGAATAATATTTGATGTGTAAGCCCAAAGAATTCGAGGATTCAAGGGGTCAGGGGTTCGGTGTAATAGACATGGAATTAAGAAAAATAGACGACTACCGGTGGGAGGTTCCGAAAACGGGACAGATGCGCGTCCCGGGTATTATTTATGCCGGCGAATCGATGATTGAAAGCATACAGCAGGAAGAGGCCGTAAAACAGGTTGCAAACGTGGCAACGCTTCCCGGAATAATACGAGCATCCCTTGCAATGCCTGATATCCACTGGGGCTACGGCTTTCCAATAGGAGGAGTTGCGGCATTCGACTGGGAAACAGGAATCATATCTCCAGGTGGGGTTGGATACGACATAAACTGTGGAGTTCGTCTTGCAACAACCCTGCTTACCGAAAAAGATGTGAGAGGAAAACTTGAAGAGCTTGTCAATGCAATGCACCGCGATATACCTTCAGGTGTGGGCTCAACAGGTTCAATAAAACTGACCTATTCCGAGGAAAAAAAGGTTTTGAAAGAGGGAAGCAAATGGGCTGTAAGGCATGGCATGGGCGAGGAATCCGACATTGAGCACACTGAAGATTTCGGATGCATGCAGAATGCCGACCCTGATACGTTAAGCGATAAGGCGCTTGAAAGGGGGCTCAGGCAGCTCGGAACTCTTGGTTCAGGTAATCATTTTGTTGAAATAGGCATGGTTGAAAAAATATATGATCCTGATACAGCGCGGGTTTTTGGTCTTTTTGAGGGCCAGGCAACTCTCATGCTCCATTCCGGTTCAAGGGGATTGGGATACCAGGTATGTGATGATTTCCTGGCGTATATGACAAAAAACAGTAAGAAGCTCGGATTCGAGCTTCCGGACAGGCAGCTTGCCTGTTCAATGATCCAGTCTGACGCCGGTATTCGCTACTTTAATGCCATGGCATGCGCGGCCAATTATGCATGGGCAAACAGGCAGGTCCTGATGCACAGAGCCCGGGAAGTGTTTCTAAAAGTTATTGGAATAGGTCCAAGGAATCTTGGCATGAACCTTGTTTATGACGTTTGCCATAATATCGCAAAAAAAGAAACGCACATAATTGACGGGAAAAAACGCACAGTCTGCGTTCACAGAAAAGGAGCTACACGCGCATTTCCGCCCGGTCACGAGTCCGTTTGTGAAAAATACAGATCTGTCGGCCAGCCGATACTTGTTCCCGGAGATATGGGAAGGGCTTCGTATGTTCTTGCCGGAACAGAAAAAGCCATGGAGGAGACCTTCGGATCAACATGCCATGGCGCAGGGCGTGTCTTAAGCAGAACTGCCGCATTGAAAAAAAGCAAGGGACGATCCATTCAGCGGGAACTGGAAGACAAGGGAATATACGTCAGGTGGACTGGACGGTCAACCCTTGAGGAAGAGATGCCGGAAGCATACAAGGATGTTTCACAGGTAGTTGGAGTTGTACACGGAGCAGGTATTTCAAGAAAGGTTGCAAAGCTGAGGCCAATGGCCGTATTAAAAGGATGACGGCTTCGTAAAAAATCAATCTTTCCGCCTGAGGCGGAAGCTTTTTACTTTGCCGTCTGAATAATTACTTTTTACGAGTTTTTCAAAAGTGATAGACTCGTAAAAAGTCATATGCGAACGGATTTGAGATTTTTGGGAAATAGATTTTTAAAGAACTGAGCGTTAAAA
>JAUYEO010000090.1 GCA_030689795.1 Desulfobacterales bacterium
GTAAAGAAGCTTACCGCTGAAGTCTCGCATCTCGGAATTCCATTTACGACGGTAGGCGACTGTATCGCGCCGGGTCGAATAAACGACGCCATACACGGCGGCTTCCTCGCAGCATTAAAGATATAAGTTCGTGGTTCGTGAATAGTGTTTCGTGGTTCGGTTCACGATTCACTATTCACGATTCACGTTCTTTTACTATGTGCCTCTGTGCTTTTGCCCCTTTGACCCTTATTTCTTCCCCTTCTCCATCTCTTCTGCCCGCAGGGTCTTTCTCAAGACTTTGCCTACGATTGTTTTGGGAAGCTCTTTCCTGAACTCTATCTGCGTCGGAAGCTTGTACGCTGCAAGCTTTGTCTTGCAATATCCGATCAGCTCCTCCTGGGTCGCAGTTTCACCCCCTTTGAGCACAACATAAACCTTTATCTGCTCGCCGCGGGAAGGATGTGGTATTCCTATCGCGCAGGCTTCCTGAACTTTCGGATGCTCAAAGAATACCTCGTCAACATCCCTCGGATAAACATTGAAGCCGCCGGATATGATCATGTCTTTTTTCCGGTCAACTATGTAAAAATATCCGTCTTCATCCATTTTAGCGATATCGCCGGTATAAAGCCATCCGTCTATTATAGTTTTAGCCGTCTCTTCAGGCCTGTTCCAGTAGCCTTTCATCACCTGCGGCCCTCTTACAATGAGCTCTCCTGTCTCGCCGACAGGGACATCCGTCACACCATCATTCAAGTCCACCACCCTGCTTTCGGTATCAGGGTAAGGTATCCCGACGCTTCCTATTTTCTTATTTCCCTTGAAGGGATTTGCATGGGTGACGGGAGACGACTCGGTCATACCGAATCCTTCCGAAATCACCGAGCCTGTAATTCTTTCAAATTCCTTTATAACTTCGACCGGAAGGGGCGCGCTTCCGGAAAAGCATCCTTTTATTGAGGTGAGATCTGTATTTTTGATTTTGGGATGGTTCAGCAGGCCGATATACATCGTGGGAACAAGAGGAGCGAATGTCGGCTTGAACTTTGCTATGGCCTCAAGGAGCTGATCGGGCTGGGGTTTTGGAACGAGAATATTGCCCCAACCGGCGCACAAAGCGTTATTCATGCAGCAGGAGAGCCCGAAAGAATGGAAAAACGGAAGAGCGCCGAGCATGATCTCATGGCGGTCGCGGAACTCGGGAAACCAGGCGTCTATCTGCTGAATCTGCTTGCTTAAGTTCCCGTGCGTCAGCATGACCCCTTTCGATACGCCGGTTGTTCCGCCGGTGTACTGCAGCATGGCTACATCATCAAAATTGACTTTTGCACCCTGGGATATGGGAGAATATTTTTTTAGAACATCCTTCCATCTGTAGACATCAGGGGCGGATTTAACGTCGGCTGCCAGTTTCTGCTTTTTAGCGACAAGCGGAAAAAGAAAATTTTTAGGAAACGGCAGATAATCGCCTATGGAAGTATAAACAATCTGTTTTATTCCGGTCTTTTTTCTCAGATCGATCATGCGGTTTCCAAGAAGATCAAGCGTGACCAGAATCTTTGAGCCCGAGTCATTGAACTGGTGCTCAAGCTCCCTGTCGGTATATAGAGGATTATTCATTACCGTTATTCCGCCGATTTTCATTATGGCATAGTAGGCGGCAACGCACGGAATAAGATTGGGAAGAAGGATGGCCACCCGGTCTCCTTTTTTGATCCTGAAGTCGGCAAGACACGAGGCGAACCTGTCGACCATTTCTTTCAATTGACTGTAAGTGACTTCATATCCCTGGAAGGATAATGCCATTCTGTCCGGAAATTTCTTTACGGAGTTTTCAAAAGATTCCGGCAGGCAGATCGGATCATAATTGATGGTCGGCAAAACGCCCTTGTCGTAAAACACAAGCCAGGGTTTATCCTGATACCTTACTTCTTTTCCCATAACTACCTCCTCCTGATGTCAGATATTTTATGTAAATTTATCACTTTCTGAAGCCGGCTGTAAAACCTCGTAATTCGCATCGATTATTCTGCGGAACTCTGTGCCGATGGCTTGCCGGTCAACCATGTCGACACGAAAAGGAAGATCGGATTCCTCGAAGGCAAGCTTGAGGCGGGTCATAGTCCTGCCGTTGATTCTGACGTTTCCCATAATGGCAAGATCCAGATCGGAGTGCGCCTTTGCCGTCCGGGTTACCCTGGAACCGAAAGCACGGACTTCCATATCAGGCAAATGCTCGGCCAGTATGGCCCTGACAATATCCAGATGGTCCGGCCTCAAGTCGATCATCGAGTCTTTTCCTTAAGCCGTTTCAGAAGATATACTGCATCATTAAGGAATCCCGTAGCGGCTTTGTGCACCTCTTCGGCCGTGGCTTCATCGTAAGTATGGCTGGTTAAGTTGCGATTCCTATGGTATTCCAGCCAATCTTCCGCATCTCTTATCAATCCCTGTTCAAAACCCATTCGGAATAATTCCTTGTTTGTAAAGCCGTCCGGCTTCTCCAGGCTGTACATTTCCAGATATCGCTTTATCATCTTCCAGGAAAGCTCGAATGTGTATTCAAACCGCTGAATTACACCGTCACGCATGGTTTCCTTTTCAACCGACCCCTCAGGCGCTGACTTGCGGCTATAAGCATCAATCGAAGCTTCCAACGACGCTACAGCTTTCTCAAAACTGGTCAGATCTAAAAGCATGGCAACAATCCCTTTCACGAGACCTTTGCATAACACTCCTTTTTGCCCGATTACTATAAAAATATGGTTTCCGGGTCTCTGGTTTGTTGTTTCTGGTTTTTCTCTTTTAACCAGGAACCAGGAATTATAAACCAAAAACCCAAGTCTTTATTATCGCCTTCCTTGAACTTGAGCAAAATTGAATGTTCTGCAAGGGTCTCTTCTTTTCAACTTCTTATACCCGGCTCCTTCAGGGAAACCTGATTTGTTTCTACAAATATGGCGGGTATTGATTAAGTCTTATCTCTTAATATCCCGAATCCAGAGCAGGCAGGATATGTCCGTTTATTTAATATCACATTTAAACTAAAAATTAAACGATTGTTGTGTTTTGAACCGAAACAACGAGCGAATTAAGAACAGACACTATTCCCTACGGTCGAAGATTCTCCACCGAAGGTCCCGCCAGCGGCACGTCCGCCAATCTTTATGGCGGATATGGCGGGCGAACTTGCGGCGGGGAGGAACAGGATGACGATCAACGGGGAACTTGATGGGTGAATGGGCATTGTACCGAAAAGCTTTCTAGCACCTACAAAGCAACCTGGGTAACTCCAACTTTGGCATATTTTAGAGCCGTTTTTGAAATAGAGCTAATTTTTAAAACGACATTTTGTATTTTTGCAATAAACTTTTATTTTAGAAATCTTAGTGTCGCCGTTGGTTTTGATTTTTTTAAATATCTTCATAAATATTTGACTAATTTCATAAATACGATATAGAAAGTTGAGGGTGGTGTTGGTCCCGTAGGGGTATATGCTCCAATTGAATATGGTGAAAGGCTTAGAGGCTTGAGGCAAAATCAAGTTGTTACAGTTTCTGGACGCGTCTTGACCATGAAAAATAAGTTGGGAATATTCTTACATCATATAGAATAGATAATTATACAAGTGCACCGGGATTAACATTTATAATCATCGATATTTAATCCGCTTGACATTTTGAGTACTTCAGGAAGATACAGACATCGTCTATGCACTTACGTGTGCGATTTTCAGTATAGGGCTTATTGCCTGCCAATCAGTCGTCTCATTTGCCGTATGCCAGAGATCGTAATTTCTCTGAAGGTTCAACAATAATGAACCTCATTTCTTCAGGTTTTCGTGCTTTCGTTCGACCTCCTGGGCCATCTTCCGGACAAAG
>JAUYEO010000108.1 GCA_030689795.1 Desulfobacterales bacterium
AGATTTTTAAGGAACTGAGCGTTAAAAATCACAAGCTGTTTGAGGGCGTTAGCCCGAGTTCTTGTGATTTAGCGAAGTGACTTAAAAATCCCCAAAAAGCTCATTAAGTGAGCATATTTCGACTTTTTACGAGTTCGTCAATACTGGAACCCTTGAATCCTGGATCACCAACTCTTTTGGAAGTGCTCCTCTTATTAATTGACACCCATCCTTTTTTTTCATAATAATACCCATGAGAAGGGAAAAAGTATCTTGATAGATTCCGGATATTTCATAACAATATAAACAACACATTATATTTAATTTTAAACGGAGGAGAGCAATGCCAATAAGAGATTTTCAGAATATCCATGAGATGCTTAAGGAAACGGTCGACAGACATCCCGATGAACCTGCCTATAAATGGTTCACCGGGCCGGGACATTTAGATTCGATAACCTGGAGCCAATTCTACGAACAGGTTAAAAAAGTCTCAAAAAGCCTTATTGCGCTCGGAGTAAAAAAGAACGACAAGGTCAATATCTTAAGTTACACATGCTTGAGGTGGATTCTTTCGGATTTCGGAATAACAACCATCGGCGCATGCACCGTAGGTATTTACCAGTCCAACCTGCCGAAGGATTGCGAATATATTATAAATCATTCGGATGCTGTCGTAATATTTGCTGAAGATGAAATACAGCTTAATAAGCTGCTCGGGATAAGGAAAAATATTCCCAACGTCCGCAAAGTAGTGCTTTTGAAGGGAAATTCCACAAAGGACGACTGGGCGATCAGTTTCGAGGAGTTTCTCAATATAGGAAAAGATATCCCCGACAACGATTTCAAAAAGAGGCTAAACGATGTCACTCCCCTCAATCCGGCAGGCATAGTCTATACTTCCGGGACTACGGGCGTGCCCAAAGGCGCCGTCCTTACCCATGACAATATTACTTTCACAGCCCAGTCCGTATATCTGAGCGCCAACATCCTGGACGGAGACGAAGTTTTTTTATTTCTTCCCCTTGCCCACGTATTTGCGCGCACATGTGTTTACGCGACAATACTGGTCGGATGCCCGACCACCTTAACCCGGAGCATGGATACTATAATTGAAGATATAAAGATCGCAAGACCTCACTGGTTTGCAAGTGTGCCGCGCATTTATGAAAAGGTCTATTCGAAGGTTGTGAGCGGAGCGGAAGCAAAGGGTGGTCTTGCCTTAAAAATTTTCAGGTGGGCTTGTAAAGTCGGAAATGAGGTCAGCGACTGTAAACAAGCCGGAAAATCTGTTCCGGTTTTAACGTCTTTACAATACAAAATCGCATCAAAGCTCGTATTCAGTAAAATACAGGCCGCCCTTGGCGGAAGGGTTCGCTGGTGCATCAGCGGAGCAGCCCCTTTAAATCCGACAATAGCGAAATTCTTTCATGCGGCCGGGATACTGGTGCTTGAAGGAATAGGCATGACTGAAAACACATCATTTACGAATCTCAACCGTTATAACAATTTCCGTTTCGGATGGGTAGGCCAGCCTGGCCCCGGTATAGAGCAGAAGATTTCTGAAGAAGGCGAAGTTATGTACAGGGGACGCAATGTTATGAAAGAATACTATAAAATGCCCGAGGACACTGCAAAAACCATTACGGAAGACGGATGGCAGTATACCGGCGACCTCGGAGAAATCGATTCCGAAAACTTCTTAAGAATCACAGGCAGGAAAAAAGATCTGATAATAACATCCGGCGGAAAAAACATAGCGCCGTCTGCAATCGAGGGCGTCATAGCCACTTCCAAGTATATTAACCAGATATGCGTTATAGGGGACAGGAAAAATTTTCTCTCTGCACTGGTTACAATTGACCCGGATAATGTCAAGGATTATGCCGGCGCGAAAGGCATAGCATTTAAAGGCATCGACGATCTTATTAAAAATGAAAAAATCAAAAAACTCATAGAAGAGGAAATTGCTGAAAAAAATAAGGAATTCGCCTCGTTTGAATCGATCAAAAAAATTACAATAGTCCCTGAATTCACAATTGATAACGGCCTTTTGACTCCGACAATGAAATTAAAGAAAAACGTGGCTCTCGATATATATAAAAACGAAATCGAGGCAATGTATAAATGATGCTCTCGTAAAAAGTCATATGCGAACGGATTTGAGATTTTTGGGAAATAGATTTTTAAGGAACTGAGCGTTAAAAATCACAAGCTGTTTGAGGGCGTTAGCCCGAGTTCTTGTGATTTAGCGAAGTGACTTAAAAATC
>JAUYEO010000109.1 GCA_030689795.1 Desulfobacterales bacterium
TTTTGGGGATTTTTAAGTCACTTCGCTAAATCACAAGAACTCGGGCTAACGCCCTCAAACAGCTTGTGATTTTTAACGCTCAGTTCCTTAAAAATCTATTCCCCAAAAATCTCAAATCCGTTCGCATATGACTTTTTACGAGAGCATCAGGGTTGACGTACTCGTAAAAAATTATTCTCACACAAAGATCACGGAGAACACAAAGAAAAACCTGAATGTTTTCAATAGACCATTCTTCGTGCCTTTGTGTCTTAGTGGCAAAAACTGATTTTTTACGAAAGCATCATAGTTGACGGGAAAAATTTATGGGCAGGAAGCGCATTATTATAATTTCGGGTCTGGTACTGATTGCCGCCGGAGCAGCTTATATGCTTGCTGCTTATATTGCCGGAGGCCCTCCTTTTTCAGGACGTTCCGGTAAAAAAGCCGGAAGCGCGGAGGTAAATTATCCGGAAAAAGCCCAGGTAAACCTCTATTTTGCGGATGACCAGAATGTATATTTAAGATCCGAGGAAAGAAGCGTTCCCCGTCCTCCCGATCCTGCCGAATTCGGCAGAGTTATAATAGAATCCCTGATAAAAGGGCCGAGAGGAGAGCTTGTGCGCACAATACCGGAAGAGGCTTCGCTTAAGGCTTTTTATATCGCAAAGGACAGAGCAGCCTACGCTGATTTTACGGGGGCAATAAGAGACAGGCATCCCGGCGGAAGCTCTTCCGAGCTCATGACTATTTATTCGATTGTCAATTCACTGGTTATGAATATTCCTGAAATCACGACTGTAAAGATATTAATAGACGGACAGGAATCGATGACGCTTGCGGGACATATTGATTTGCGCTTCCCTTTCAAGGTTAATACGGCTCTGGTGAGATGAAAAAAAAAGGCAGGATAAGCAACATAAGAAATATCGGCATCATGGCTCATATCGATGCCGGCAAGACAACCGTGACCGAGCGGATACTGTATTATACGGGCCGCTCCCACAAGATGGGAGAAGTGCATGACGGCGAAGCGGTTATGGACTGGATGCCGGATGAGCAGGAACGGGGCATAACGATCACTTCCGCCGTAACCACCTGTCAGTGGAAGGGAAGCGATATACAGTTGATAGATACTCCGGGGCATGTCGATTTTACTATTGAAGTAGAACGTTCGCTGAGGGTGCTTGACGGCGCCATCGGTGTTTTCTGCGCTGTGGGTGGCGTTGAGCCGCAGTCCGAGACCGTATGGCGGCAGGCCGACAAGTACCATGTTCCCAAAATCGCTTTTATCAATAAAATGGACAGGATCGGCGCCGGTTTTTTCGGGACTGTTGAGATGATGAAGGCGAGGCTGCATGCCAGGCCTCTTATTCTTCAGCTTCCTGTCGGCTCCGAAGAGGAGTTTGCCGGAGTAATCGACCTTATCGGCATGAAGCAGATTATCTGGGATGACGAAACACTCGGCGCGACCTTTTCTGTCGATGAAATATCCCCGGCCCTTCTTGATGAGGCCATAAAATACCGTGAAAAACTTATCGAGACCCTTTCCGAGGAAGATGACGGAATTATGGAAGCCTACCTGTCGGAAACCCCCATTCCCGCAGATCAGCTTGTTTCTGCTGTCAGGAAGGCTACGGTCAGCTTAAAGTTTGTCCCTGTTCTTTGCGGCTCCGCTCTTAAGAATAAGGGAATTCAGCCCCTTCTTGATGCCATCGTAAATTATCTTCCAAGCCCTCTCGATGTTCCGCCGGTGAAAGGCGTGCATCCTGAAACCGGAGAGACGCTCCTTTTCGAGGCAAAGGATAACGGCCCGCTTGCGGCGCTGATATTCAAAGTCTCCCTGATTGAAGGGCGCAAGCTTTCATTTGTAAGGGTTTACAGCGGAATCCTGAAATCCGGAGGTGAGGTATATAATCCTTCGCGGAAAATTAAGGAAAAGCTATCCCGTATAATGAAGATGCACGCCAACAAGAGGGACCGCATTGAAGAAGCGGGAGCGGGAAGCATAGTGGGTGTGGTCGGATTAAAGACCTCTTCCACCGGAGAAACCCTCTGTTCTTCCGAGAATCCTGTACTTCTTGAAAAGATAGAATTTTATGAGCCTGTTATATCTATAGCCGTTGAACCAAAAACCCATTCCGATCAGGAGAAGCTCGATGATGTTCTGACAAAGTTCATTGATGAAGATCCGACATTGAGGGTCCGCAAGGATGAGGATACCGGCCAGACAATACTGTCGGGCATGGGAGAGCTTCATCTTGAGATAATAATCAGCCGGATGATGAGGGAGTTCAACACAACCGTCAATGTCGGAAAACCCCAGGTTATGTACAGGGAAACCATTGCTTTGGAATCGGAAGGATCCGCCGTTTTTGACAGGGAGATTGCCGGCCAGCGGCACTTCGGAGAGGTGAGTTTAAGGCTCAAGCCCCTTCGCAGGGGAAGCGGCAACAGGTTCAGGTTTGAAATAAAAGATGCTGCGATACCGGCTGCTTTTATGCCGTTTATAGAAAAAGGCATTACGGAAGCATTTGAAAGCGGAACCCTCATGGGGTATCCTGTTGTCGATGTTGAGGCTGTCGTTACGGGAGGCTCTTTCCGGGAATCGCTCGGGACGGAGATATCATTTAAGGTAAGCGCCGCGATGGCCTGCAAAGAAGCCCTCGGCAAAGGCGGGCCTTTTCTCCTTGAGCCGATAATGGATACCGAGGTGTTTGTGCCAGAGGCTTTCATGGGGGATGTGATCGGAGACTTAAGTTCCCGGAACGGAAAAATTGAATCTATCAATGCCAAGTCGGGAATACAGGTAATAAAGGCGATTGTTCCCCTTTCGCGCATGTTCGGGTACTCTACTTCACTGAGATCGGCGACACAGGGGCGGGGTACTTTTACGATGCAGTTCTCGCATTTTGACCGAAATTAAAGACCTTTGCATAACGCCCCCTTTTCCCCGATTTATTTAAAGACTTGGTTTCTGGTCTCTGGTTTGTAGTTTCTGGTTTTTTCTTTTAACCAGGAACCAGTAACTATAAACCATGAACATAAGCCTTAATTATCGCCTTCCTTGTACTTGGACAAAATTGAGCGTTCTTCAAAGGTCTCTAAACAATGTTTCCGATCAGAAAAATTGAGGACGATGGGGCTTTGGTACCTTTTCGGACTCATTTTTGGCTTCCTTTGATTCCTTCTTTCTGATTTCCTTCAGCATTTCTTCTATTTTAATCTTCCTGGCCTGATCGTCTGTCTCCTGCAATGCCTTTTCAAGATGGAATCGGACGTTTTTTATATCTTCTTTACCGGAGTAATAAAGTCCGAGATAATAATGAGCATCTGCCATGTTACCCATTTTCCCGCATGTTTCACCAAGAAAATATAATGCCTGCTTATAGTAGGAATGCTTTTCGGTGATCGTTAAAAGTAACTCTGCCGCCTTTTTAAGGTTTCCGGTTTCCATATTGATGCGTCCAAGATAAAAAAGGATTTCCGGATCGTCCGGAGCAAGGCTTATTGCGCCTTCGAGGGTTTTTTGCGCTTCACTGTAGCGTCCATCCTGGAAATATGTTCTTCCGAGATCCCTTAAGATATCAGGATCAAAGGCTTTTTTTTCCAGGGCTTTCTTGAAATGGTTTACGGCATCCGCCCTGTTGCCGCTTTTTGAAAGGATCAGTGCATATCTGTAATGTGCAATGGGATCATAGGGGTTATTTGTCACATCCTGTCCGAAAATCCTTAATATATTCTCCGCGTTACCGTACATTACAAGAAGTCTTGTATGCGCCTTTTCAAAATTATTCGGGTTATAGGAGAGTTTCTTTCCAGAACGTTCCGGACTCTTTTCAACCCAGGAGCCCAGATAGCCTATACGTTCTTCCACGGCAGGATGTGTTGTAAGGTAGGCAGGAACCTCAGCCGAACCAAACCAGCGCTTGTCCCGGATTTTTTTCAGGACGGTAACGATTCCCTCTCCGGTGTACCCCGCTTTTTTAAGATAATCGAGGCCTATCTGGTCGGCCTGCATTTCATCCTCACGGCTGTAGGCAAGTGAGAGTGACTGTCCGGCGGCTACAGAGCCGATCGTTAAAGCGCCTGACGCGGTTTCAGCTCCCTTTGCCCCGAGCAGTATGCCTGCCGCCATTCCGGCAAGAGTGGCTATTTGAATTTTTTTTGATCTTTCAAACCTGTCCGAGAGGTGCCGGCATATGACATGGGAAATTTCATGCGCCAGTATTCCTGCAAGCTCCTCTTCGCTTTCCATTGCCTCAAAAAGCCCGCTGTGGATGAATATGTGCCCCCCCGGACCTGCAAATGCATTGTAATTTTCATTGTTAACCACATGGAAGCGATAGGCAAAAGGCTGAGGCGGGGCAGCGGCCAGTATTTTGGCGCCGATATCCCCTATATATTTCACGAGAACCGGATCATCTATAAGCTCATAATTTTTTAAAACCGCTTTCATGAATTCGCGGGAGAGCTCTTCTTCCTCCTTGACGGATATGCAGAAAGCTTTTCCCGGAAGAAAAAGGGTTATAAATGAGGCCATTATGATGTAAATAAGAATAAATCTGACTATTGTTTTCATGGAGTCTGTTTTTTATTTATATATTCTTTCCAAGCATCAAGTTTTGTGTTAGAGATTCATTATTATGGCACATATTATATGCATAGCCAACCAAAAAGGCGGGGTTGGCAAAACAACATCCGCAATTAATCTGGCGGCTTCACTTGCGATTTCGGAGAAAAGGACACTTGTTGTTGATTGTGATCCACAGGCAAATGCCACTACAGGCCTGGGTATCGACAAAACGGCAATAGACAGGACTCTTTATCATGGGCTGATAGGAGAAACAGGCATTAACAGCCTTATTATCGATACGGAAATCGAATTTTTAAAACTGATACCTTCAAACGTGGAGCTCATAGGTTTCGATGTCGAGATGATGTCCCACCCGGAACGTGAGGCGGTGCTAAAGAATCTTCTTGCCGGAGTTTCAGACCGGTTCGAATATATTATTCTGGATTGCCCCCCTTCACTCAGCCTTTTGACTGTGAATGCGCTCACTGCGGCGGATTCGCTTCTGATACCTCTCCAGTGTGAATTTTATGCGCTGGAAGGGCTTGGCCAGCTTTTGCAGACAGTAAAGCATATAAGGCAAAGCCTGAATCCGGGACTTAAAATATCCGGCATACTTCTTACCATGTATGACAGAAGAACCAACCTGTCAGTCCAGGTTGCCGAAGATGCCGAAAAACATTTTAAAAATCTGGTTTTTAAGACAATTGTGCACAGAAGTGTGCGGCTTGGAGAAGCCCCCAGTTTCGGAAAACCTATAATACTTTATGATGCCGGTTCTGTCGGGGCAAAGAGCTATATCTGCCTTGCAAAAGAGATAATGGGCGTGCCGGCATAAGCCGTTGAAATGAAATAACCGTACCATTTAAATAGCGAGAACGGCATAAGGAGCCGTAACAAAATGGTCAGAAATGCAATGGTTATTTTGTAACGGCTCCTAAGCCGTTAAAACAATTCCAGGGGATTTCTATGAACAGAGATTCGGGTTCAATAATAAAGAAAAAAATTGCTCTTGGAAAAGGACTTGGAGCCCTTATCCCGGGCATCGATTCCGGCGGAAAAGAGCCGGAGAAGAACACAAGTTGTGATATTGAGCTGATAAGGCCCAACCGGTACCAGCCCAGAGTCCATTTTTCCGGAACGGAACTTGAAGAGCTTGCGCTGTCTATTAAGGAGAAGGGTGTTCTCCAACCGCTTCTTGTCAGAAAGGATACAGCCGGTTTTGAACTGATAGCCGGTGAAAGACGGCTTCGGGCCGCCAAAATGGCCGGCCTGAAGCGGGTTCCCGTGATAATCAGGGAGGTGACCGATGCCGAAATGATCGAGATGTCCGTTATCGAGAATATACAGCGGGAAAACCTTAACCCTGTAGAAGAGGCAGAAGCCTATCACCGCCTCATGACCGAATTCAAATTAACCCAGGATGAGGCCGCAAAACGTGTGGGAAAAAGCAGACCCGCTGTTGCCAACCTTCTGAGGCTTCGCCAGCTCCCCAGTCAGATAAAGGAGAGTATATCGGACGGAACCGTGAGCATGGGACATGCAAGGGCACTGCTAGGAGCTGAAACAGCGGCGCAGCAAAATGCAGCATGGAGGGCAATAATATCAAAAGGCCTTTCGGTCAGGGAGACCGAGAACCTGGTGAAGCGCCTGAAGACCGAAAAGAATAAAAGTACGAAACGAAAAGATACCACAGACGGCATATATTTTTCAAGCCTTGCCGAGGAGCTTTCCCGTAATTTCGGAACAAAGGTTGAAATCATCAGGCACGGGAAAAAAGGGAAAATAGCAATAGAATTTTACAGCGATGAGGACCTGGACAACCTGATCGGACGCCTGAAAAAGACAAAGTAGGCGGCTTTATAAAAATATTACGCTTTTACGACTTTTTACGAGTTCAGCAAAAATCAAATCCTAAAAAGTTTATTTAAAATGCCTCTTCATATAATAATAGACGGATATAATCTGATCCGCCAGTCTCCTTCATTAAGCTCTCTCGACCGGAAAGATATCCAGTTTGGGAGAAGGGCGTTGCTTGACCTGCTTGCTGCCTATAAAAAATTGAGACCGCACAGAATAACCGTTGTCTTCGACGGTATAAGCGATTCTGTCTTTTCATCGGAAAAAGAGAAGATAAAAGGGATTGAGGTGCGTTTTTCAAGACGCCCCGACTCTGCGGATACGGTGATAAAAGAGCTGGCGTCGGGTTACAGGGAGAAG
>JAUYEO010000110.1 GCA_030689795.1 Desulfobacterales bacterium
ACTTCGCTAAATCACAAGAACTCGGGCTAACGCCCTCAAACAGCTTGTGATTTTTAACGCTCAGTTCCTTAAAAATCTATTCCCCAAAAATCTCAAATCCGTTCGCATATGACTTTTTACGAGAGCATCAATAATAAGCCAACTTCAATATTTGTTGCTTTCAAGTAATTGATTAATTGAGCTTCATGTGCAGGGTCAATGGTACGAACTGCTTTAAGTTCAACAATTACTTTTTCGTTTACAATTAAGTCTGCCTTAAAATCTCCGATTACTTTACCTCGAAAAAATACAGAAATATCTTTCTGCCTTTCTACGCATAGTCCATAACCAGTCAGGACAATACATAAGGCATTTTCATAGACAGATTCCAGATATCCATCACCAAGCTCATTATAAGTCTCATAAAAACTTCTAAGAATAATATCTGTTATTTCTTTGTATTTAAATCTATCAGCGTTCATCTGTGTGAATCTGTGGCTGAATAGTTACAAAAGATTTTGTAATCTGCTTTTTATGCCGGAAAAGATGCCGGTGTTTTCAATCCTTGCAACTATAACGGTTATATTGTCGGGTCCGCCTGCTTCATTAGCCTTTTCGATCAATTTCTCGCACACGGCATCCGGCTCCCGGTATTCCATAATCGTTTTTACTATTTCTTCATCAGAGACAACCTTATACAGGCCGTCACAGCACATTAAAATATATTCGCCTTTATCCAGTTTAATATGTTTTTCGGATATATCGACGGATAAATCCTGAAAAAGGCCGATCGCTTTTGTAATGATATTCGAATCCGGATGATTAAGAGCCTGTTCCTTTGTTATCAATCCGGCCTTAACAAGACCGGCTACAAGCGAATGGTCCTGGGTAAACTGGGTTATCCTCTCCCTGCATATCGTATAACCTCTGCTGTCTCCGACATGGGCAAAATAAAGGTTATCCTTTTGAAGAACAACAGCTATAAGTGTTGTCCCCATGCCCTGAAGGCCGAAATCGCTCCGGCTTTTTGCGAGTATGGTTTCGTTTGCTTTCAGAAAAGCATTGTTTAAAGACTCTTGTATTGTGCCGGATGTGTCCTTGTAATATTCCTCTATAGCGGCATCAACGGCAAGTTTGGAAGCAACTGAGCCCCCGCAATGGCCGCCCATTCCATCGGCCAGCACAAGAAGAATCCCTTTTTTGTTCAGGTTGCCGTTTTCAGGAGAATGCCAGGCATGAAAATCCTGATTTTCGGCTTTTTCCATGCCCGGATGGGTTGCCGAGCCGATTGTAACAAACTGTTTCTGGTTCATAGATCGTACTTCGAATATCGGACATCGAATATCGAAGGGAACAAAGGATTCAATGTTCTATGTTCGATATTCTGGTCTCTGGTTTGTGGTTTATGGTTCATTGATCGTCGTTCGTCGTTTCGTTTTGCCGCCACGAAGACACGAAGTCACTAAGTATCTATTTGTGTCTTTGTGCCTCTGCCCCTTTCCCCTTGCTTTTCCCTATTCAAGATACTTTACCGGCCAGACAATTGAATTTTCACTCTTTTTCTTATGTTCCGATTTGCCGTACCATATGTTCATCTGGTAAACATATTGCGGGCCGAACTTATGCTTTGTTTTTGTCCAGTAACCGACGTGTGTAATAACATTTGAAAAAGGATTACCGGGAGGAAGAGCAGGATTCTGCTGTTTCGGATCTACAAGCTTTTCAATCTCCGCGATTGTGGGGAGTCTCCATCCGGTTTGACCCTTGATATCCAGATTCTGGCAATATTCTACAGCGTCATCCCAAGTCATTGCAACAGTTTTGGGCTCTTTCATCCACATTACATTGGTAAGAAGGTCTGTGACCGTTCCGTTATTATTATCGACAAATCTTTTCTGCACTTTCCCGGTTACCAGATCGGTAATCGTTCCGTCGGGATTATATTTGAACCCTTTTTCCTGCACAGTCAACGAAGCTGTTTTAATTCCGCCTTCCACGTCATCTTTATTCTTTGGAATCATGGAGAACGACAGAGTTCCGGCTTTTTCCATATTTTTTGCCAGTTGCCAGTTCGTATCGGAACCGGTCATGTTAAAACGTTCGTTCCCGAGAACAAGAGTGACTCCCTTTGCCGGCTTATCTGTTGCTGCCTTGAATACAAACTGCTTTCCTATGAATCCTTCCGAGGGAGAGACTGAAGCCGTTATCACATTAACCGGAGCTGCGGCTTCCTTTACCGTTATGATTTCTCCTTCTTTCGATTGTCCCTGCCCTTCCTTACCCTTCGCGATAACCCTGTATTTGCTCGGACCGAGCTTGTTTATCTTTGCAAGATAATTCCAGTCTGTTCCGGAGCCCTGCATGGCGTGTCTTTCGTTTTCTATTTCAACAACAACCGATTCTGAAGGCGAGCTTGTTTTTGCCTTGATCATGAAGCTGTCGCCAGGATAACCTTTTCCCGGAGCGACAACGTTTATATCGACCGAGGCTACGTCAGGGATGACCACAGCGGTTTTTCTTGTAATGATTTCACCGGTTTTAGCAAGCCCGGCAGCGCCTTCCGTATTCTTCGCCATAACGGTGAAGGGCTTTGTACCGGCATCCGGTATTTTTCTTTTGAATTGCCACGTCTTATCGGCGCCCTGCATGGGAAGCGTGGCGCCGTCAATCTGGATTGAAACTGATGACGCCGGGCGGTCGGTTATGGCGGTAATCAGGAATTCTTCACCTGCAAGGCCGGTTTTGGGATTAGTCGTCAATTCAACAATGTTTGCAATCGCGCTCTTTACTGAAAAATTTCCGCCTTTCGCGGTTCCCGGGATTCCGTCCTTGTTTGTTGCCATGGTTGAAAAATCGACGTTCCCGGTTACATCCATCTTTCTGCTCAGAAGCCATTGAGTGCCTGAGCCGGTCATCTCATAAGGCTTACCCTTTATAAGAAGCGTGACGCCTTTGGCCGGTTTGTCGGTTAACGCTTTAAATGTGAAATCATCTCCGAGAGCTCCTGCCTTCGGTTCAACCGCGGCTTCCGTGATATTGGCTTTTTCAACAGTCTTTTTTACCGTGATAATCTGGCCGGTCTGGGGCTTGCCTTCAACATCCTTGTCGTTAACGGCTGTAACTTTATACTGGGATGTCCCTACCTTGCCTACGTTTGCGTTGTATTCCCACTCTGTGCCTCTGCCCTGCATCGGCTGTTTCTGGCCGTCTATCTCTATATAGACTTCCCTTGCCATGTTGTTTGTCTTTGCCTTTATGTTGAAAATATCACCCGGATACCCTTTTTCAGGATTTACATCCGTCATGACAACATCAACGGCTACAGACGGCATGAGGCGTGTAATTACAAACTGTCCTCCTTTTTCGGCCGGGGTCTTGAGCCTGCCGCGAAGCATATTTGTTCCTGCTTTTTTCCTTATAGGGAAAAGTACGTTGTCATCAAATACGAGATTTTCAAAGTCGATTACTTCAAGAGGGTTTTCGGATAAGGCTTTGGTGACATAGTAGGTGAAAAGACCGAGGCCGTCTGTTTTGCTGTCTCCTGGCCAGTGATCGTTGTCAAAGGATATCAACTCTCGTGAATTGATCTTTGCCTTTTCGGAGATCTTCTCAGCATACCGAAGGTCGTATGGTGTAAGAGAGGTAGATTTTGACCTTATTAAGTTACTTGAGAATACGGAGTCTGTGAGAATACAGAGATTTTTAACCTTGAATTTTTCGGAAGCAAAAACCTCCTTGCATAAATCCGAATGCTTTATCCATGTCATTTTGACATTTTTTTTACCGTTGACAGGAACCCAGTACGTTTCACCCTGGTCGTCTTCGGCTCCATGACCGGAAAAAAATACAAGCAGGTTGTCTTTGGCGGTCATGCTGTCCATGTATTTATTAATACTTGCAAGGATATTGCCGAGGGTCGGTTTTTCCTTTGAGTTGTCGGTGAGGAGTGTTATGTTTGATTTCTTGAAATTATACTTTACAGAGAGAATTTTGGCCATTTCTTCGGCGTCTTTTACAGGGCTTTTCAGCTTGGACCATTCCTCATAGTTGTTTATACCTATGATCAAAGCGTGATTTTCACCAGTATCCGGCAGCTCTTTTACGGGCGCTGAAAAGACTCCGATTCCGGAAACATCCGCCCAGAGCAGAATAAATAAAATCAAGCATATGATTCCAGATTTTTTCAGCAGAGTGGCCATTTAATTCTATCCGCCGTACTATCGGTGTACAAGGCTGAGAATATTATATAATTTATCTTCCTGGTGCTCTTCGTGGTGAAAACTGTACGTTTAACGAAGCCGTCGGATTCTATATGATTTAATTTGGAATCTGTCAAGGAAGAATAAAAAAATAACATATTAAAAACTTAGCGTTACAATCCGACTTGACAAAACAGGGCTGTTCTAATAGATGAAAATGATAAAAGAAAGGATTCAAGGGGTCAAGGGGTGAGAACGTCGAACATTGAACATCGAATGGTGAATGGGAAAAGCAAGGGGCAAAGGGGCAGAGGCACAGAGGCACGGAAAAGCAAGGGGCAAAGGCACAAAGGGAAAAGAAATAAGGCTTTAGGTAGATAGGCTGAAGGCTGAAGTTACTAAAAGTCTTCAGGCTAAAAACCTTCAGACTATTAAACAACAAACCAGAGACTATAAACCAGAGACAAGAAACCATTGGAAATCGTAAAACGCGTACAATTTAATGTTAAAACTTCCCGGACGGCCGCATGCGGGGTCTCGGATGTCGGTAATGTCCGGACCAATAACGAGGATTCTATATACATCGATGAAGGAGGTAAATTTTTACTTCTTGCAGACGGTATGGGTGGGCATGAGCGGGGGGAAGAAGCCAGCGGCGCTGCCATAGAAATAATTAAGGATCATTTTAACCCTGAAAAGGTGAGTGCCGAACTTAAAGATACAACCGACGGAATTATTCCGGTTGAAATCGGGTGTATTCAATCGATAGTAATCACTGCCGTGGAAAGAACAAACTCCGAGTTGTTTACACGCAACAAGAGGGACAGGCTGAGACGCTATATGGGCACTACGGTTGTCGGGCTTGTAATGGTGGAAGAATCATATGTGCTGTGGTTTCATGTCGGAGACAGCAGGATATACCGTTTCAGAGATTCTGTGTTGAAAAGCCTGACCGAGGATCATTCTGCCTATGCCGAATGGGTTCTTAACGGACGTCCGGGCGCCGAACCGTCGAAGAGCATAATAACAAAGGCTATCGGGCCAAGAGCGGCGGTGATGCCGACAATAAACTGGGATAAATGGGTTAAAGGCGATACCTACATATTATGCAGCGACGGGCTGACTGATATGATAGATGATGGTAAAATCGCAGATATACTTAAAGCCGGAGATAATGTTGAAAAGACTGCAAACAGCCTTACTGATGCAGCAATGGAAGCAGGCGGAAAAGACAATACGAGTGTGCTTGTCTGTAAGATATGATTAAAAGCAGAACGTCGAACATCGAACATTGAACATCGAATGGTGAATCGAAGAGCGTACATCGAAGTACGAATTACGAAGTACAGCTTTTCGAACCAGAGACCAGAAACTATAAACCAGAAACTAATAGTGGCAAAGGGGTTCCGCCATAAAAATTGGCGGACCTGCGGGACGCGGAAGGCGTGAGAACGTCGAACATCGAACTTCGAAGTACGAAGTACGATGTACTAATGACGATCAACGAACCACGAAGCACACGAAGAACACGAAGAACACGAAGGGATCCGCCTGAGGCGGAGAATCGAAGCGACTTAATTTTTGACTTTTTATGAGGAGAGCATGTCCCGGGAAAGCCTCACACTTGCCATACTTTTTGCAGATATAGCCAAAAGCACTACGATATATGAAATTCTTGGAGATAAGAAAGCCCAGGATCTCATAGCCGGCTGCATGTCGATTTTCAAGAAAGCGACTTTGAAGAATAAAGGGACAGTCATAAAAACTATCGGGGATGAGATAATGTGCACTTTCCCTGGGGCGAACGAGGCCGTTAATGCTGCTATTGAGATGAATGAGTCCCTCGAAGGAATGACCTTCGGAGATGATCCGGGTTTTGTTCCGCCGAATATTTATGTCGGAATTCATTACGGGCCTGTTATCAGAGAAGCAGGAGATGTGTTCGGCGATGCCGTTAATGTTGCAGCCCGCATGAGAGCTCTTGCCAAACAGAGGCAAATATTTACATCGGAGGAGACCGTAGCAGCATTAACAGGTGAGCTGAAAGATGCAGCCAGTCTCGTTGATTCTACAACAATAAAAGGTAAAAGCGGCAAAATCGACATATACGAAGTTGTCTGGGAAAAGCAGGATGTAACCGTAATGATGGATGATTCGTTCGAATCCATGCTTCTGCGATCCCGTATGGAACTGCGTCATGCAGACGTTGTAATTGATGTGGATGAAACAAAACCTGCGGCCTCATTGGGAAGACAGCTTCATAATGATATTGTCGTAAATGACGGAAGAGCTTCCAGGTCCCATGCCCGGGTTGAGTACAGGCGCGGGAAATTTGTCCTTATTGACCAGAGCGCTAACGGCACATATGTTATCGTTGAAGGCAAACCAAGCGTCCGCATAACCCGTGATGAAACTCCGCTTATCGGTAAAGGTTTGATAGGACTTGGAAAGGAAGTCAAACCCGATTCTCCCGAAGCGATTCATTTCGCCATCAAGCTGTAAATAAGGAACAAAAGGGTTCGAGGGGTCAAGGGTTCAAGGGAAAGATCGTGGATCGTGAATCGAAAAGTGAAGACTCGCCACTAAGACACAAAGACACAAAGTAATAAAAAGCAGAATATCGAATATCGGACATTGAATATCGAATGGTGAATAGGAAGAGCAAGGGGCAAAGGGGCAGAGGCACGAAGGCACAAAGTAATAAAAAGCAGAACATCGAACTTTGAACGTCGAACATCGAATGGTGAATTGAGAAAGGGTTCGAGGAGTCGAGGGTTCAAGGGTTCCCTCCATAGTGATTGGCGGGCCTTCGGCAGTGGCAGGAAACCAGAAACCAGAAACCATAAACCAGAGACCAGAAATCCGTGATCTACGAACAAACCCCGCATTTGCCGCATGAATTCATGGGGCAGGGGCGTGATCCCTTTTGGAGCAATGCCTTTTGATATTCTTTAATCAGGAAAGATTTGTTAATTCCATGATCTATGAAGTCCCAGGGCAATAATTCGTCAAAGAGCCTTTCCCTGTGAATATAAAAGGCAGGATCAAGGGGTGAAGACTTTAATGTCTTTGCCCAGTTGCCCCTGTTCGCGTTCGCAAGCGACAGGATGCCTGATACCCTGCGGTCTCCTCTTGAAATAAGAGCCTGAACATAACTTCTTTTAAGCGGTTCGGAATCGGTACGAATATTTGCTTCCTTTCCGAGCCCTTCTTTTATACGCGTTATTTTCTCTTTTAACGACATCAGACTTTCCATGGGAACCCACTGGAATGGTGTAAAGGGTTTGGGGACAAAGGGGTTGATGCTTACCGTGATTTGTCCGATCCGTTTTTTTATCCTGCTTGCCGCAAGAAAACGTTTTTTTATTTTCCTGCAAAGGGTTACTATCTCTTCAACATCATCCATGGTTTCAGTAGGAAGGCCCGTCATGAAATAAAGTTTAATATTTGGAATTCCGCCTTCGACTATTGTTTCTGTTGCGGCCAGGATCTGATCCTCGGTTATTCCCTTGTTTATAACTTCACGTATTCGCTGTGAGCCGCCGTCCGGAGCGATTGTCGCGGTTTTGACCCCGCTCTTTTTGAGCGCAGAAACAAGCTCTGCGGAAAGCGCATCCGCTCTTAAGGAACTGAAAGATATTTTAGCTCCTTTTTTCTGAGCAATACCACAAAGCTCTGTAATTCCAGGAAGATCAGAAACAGCAGCCCCTACAAAGCCTATCTTGTCTGTTAAGCCGGTTCCCTTCTCAATACATTTTTCCAGGCAGGAAACGGTTCTGAATCTCGGAGGCCTGTAAATGAAACCTGCGCTGCAGAACCTGCAGCCATGAGGGCATCCCCTCGACACTTCGATTAAAAAAGTCCGGTCAAAGGCGGTATGTCGGGATAGAATGCCGCTGCATGTGTGTATAGTCGAAATATCTTTTAAATAAACACGATTTATTTTTTCAGGCAGGCCGGGAGAGACAGGATGAAATGAAGCAAGAGTTCCGCCTTTGTTGTACGATGCTTCATAAAATGCCGGAACATATATGCCCGGCAGATTTCTTGCGATTTTCAATAAAATATTTTTTTTCCCGGCTCCCGGTTCATATAGCTCAAAGAAACGCTCTATCATCCCTTCCGCTTCACCAAGGAAGAAGCAGTCGATGAATTCTGAAACAGGTTCCGGGTTTATGAAACAGGCAACTCCCCCCGCCATGACAAGAGGATGGGGGATTCCTCTGTCAATGGCTTTCAGGGGGAGCCCTGCTCTTTCGAGGATTGAAAGAATGTTTGCAAAATCGTTTTCAAAAGAGACGGAAAAAGCAATTATATCAAAATCGGCAAGCCGTCTCGATGATTCTATTGTTTGTACGGGGCTTGCGTCGGTTTCAGGCAGAAAAGCCCTTTCACATAGAACAGAATCAAGCCCGTTTAAAAGATTATATACAGCCTGAAAACCGAGATTTGACATCCCGATTTGATAGATATTCGGATAGACCAGGGCTACCCTGACATGTCCTTTCCATTGTTTCCGGACGGCGCCTGTCTCGGAATCCGAAAAAAGCTTTGTTTTTCTGTTTTCTTTCCATGACATTGTTTGATCATTTCACCGGGCATAAAAAAGTGTTAAGTTAGGCTATTAGACTGTAGCCTGTTAGGCTGTAGGCTAATAGTCTATAGCCTAATAGCCTACAGTCTTCCGTTTCTCGCCTAATCAGCTTTTTTCCTTAAAAAAGTCGGGACATCAAGATCACTGTTGTCTATGACCAATCCCTTATAACCTCTGTAGGTTGCGCCTCCCGATTCGCCGACAGCCTGTTGACGACGTATGAAAGTGGGTTCATCATAAAATTTGGCGTTTTTCACATCTTCAATCGTCATGCTCCTCACTTTTCCCCTGAGGGCGAATTTATCCTCTTTTTCCGATTTGATTTCCTCATTTGGCTGACCAATTCCGGTTGCTATAACCGTTACCCTCAAATCATTCCCGAGGCTGTCATCTATTGCTGTTCCCCATATTATGTCGGCGTCTTCGCCTACTTCCTTGTAAATCCTGTCGGAGGCTTCGGTCATTTCTTCCATTGTGAGGTTGCTGCTGCATGTTATGTTCATCAAAACGCCTTTGGCTCCTGCGATGGAAATGTCTTCCAGCAGCGGATGGGATATTGCGCGTTCGGCCGCTTCAACCGCCCTGTTTTCCCCGGTTCCTATTCCAATGCCCATTATTGCCATGCCGGCCTTCGACATTGTTGTTTTTACATCGGCAAAATCGAGGTTGACAAGACCAGGCATCATGATCAGGTCCGTAATTCCCTTGACCGAATGGAGAAGAACTTCATCCGCTTTTAAGAACATTTCCAGCGCTTTTGCATCTTTTGAAGCAAGGCCTCTCAGCCTGTCATTGGGGATTGTTATCACAGTGTCAGCATGCTTCTTGAGTTCACTGATTCCATCTTCAGCCTGCTTCATGCGCTTTTTCCCTTCAAAGGAAAACGGTTTTGTGACGACGGCAACTGTGAGCGCTCCTATATCCTTGCATATCTTGGCTATGACAGGAGCAGCTCCGGTTCCGGTTCCGCCGCCGAAACCTGCGGTAATGAAAACCATATGACTCCCTTCAAGGGCTTTTCTGATTGTCTCTTCGTTCTCAAGCGCGGCTTCGCGCCCGATTTGAGGGATAGCTCCCGCTCCAAGCCCCTTGGTTAGTTTCTCCCCGAGCTGAATCCTGACCGAAGCCATCGATTTTTCAAGAGCCTGGGAATCGGTGTTGGCAGCGATGAACTTTACGCCGACCAGGTTGGAGGCGATCATGTTGTTGATTGCGTTTCCTCCCGCGCCTCCCACACCAATAACCTTGATTTTTGCCGAATTTTCATTTTCTACGATGCTGAACATATTCCACCCCCCATGAAATAATTGTTTTGGACTCCGGTCCCGGTTATAAAGTATTAAATGTTAGATTAGGCTGTAGACTTTTAGGCTGTCCGCCAAACAGTGTGGCGGATTAGCTAACAGCCTCACGCCTTTTCACTTTGTGCCTTTG
>JAUYEO010000111.1 GCA_030689795.1 Desulfobacterales bacterium
TCAGGGACTCGGAAGATTCAGAGTTCTGGAATTTATTACCGGTAAGCCGTATCTGCAAGCCCGCGTTGAACACATAAAAGATAAAGAGTCGAAAGGAAAGGAAACAGAAGCGCTTGTTTCAAACCTGTTGACCCTTTTTGCAAGAATAGTTGAGCTTACTCCCGGCCTTCCGAGGGATATGGCAAACATGGCAAAATCAATACAGGAGCCTGGAATTCTGGCCGATATGGTTGCCTCGACCATTAACAGTTCTTCGGAGGAAAAACAGAAAATACTTGAAACGGAGGATGTGCGGAAAAGATTGAAAGAGGTTACAAGGCAGGCTAACCATCACCTTGAAATACTCGAGCTGGGAAACAAAATACAATCCCAGGTCAAGGGCGATATGGAAAAGAGCCAGCGGGAATATTATCTGCGCCAGCAGATGAAAGCTATCCGGGAAGAGCTTGGCGAAAAGGACGATACGGCGGTTGAAATTGACGATTACAGGGCAAAGGTAAAAGAGAAGAACCTGCCTCCGGAAGCGCTTAAAGAAGCGGAACGGGAATTGAACCGCCTTTCACGCATGCATCCATCGTCGGCTGAATATACTGTAGCATCAACATACCTCGACTGGCTTACGACTCTTCCCTGGAATGAAAACACGAAGGATAATCTTGATATAAAAAAAGCAAGAAAAGTTCTGGATGAAGACCATTTCGGGCTTGATAAGGCAAAGAAGCGCGTTATCGAGTTTCTTGCTGTGCGAAAACTGAAGCCGGAATCTAAAGGGCCGATCCTTTGCTTTGCCGGACCTCCGGGAACCGGCAAAACTTCCCTCGGGAAATCAATAGCTCGTGCCCTGGGGCGGAAGTTCATACGCATATCTCTCGGAGGTGTCCGCGATGAGGCGGAGATCAGGGGGCACAGGCGCACATACGTGGGAGCTCTTCCGGGCCGCATTATTCAGGGGATAAGAAGCGCCGGGTCTAATAATCCGGTTTTCATGCTGGATGAAATAGACAAGGTGGGAAGCGATTTCCGCGGAGATCCTTCGTCGGCTCTTCTTGAGGTGCTTGATCCTGAACAGAATTATTCATTTTCGGACCACTACCTCGATGTTGCATTTGACCTTTCCAAGGTAATGTTCATTACAACGGCAAACGTGCTTCATACCATTCCGCCTGCCTTAAGAGACAGGATGGAGGTCCTGGAGCTTCTGGGGTACACGGAAGAAGAGAAGATAAAGATAGCCGGCCGGTACCTTGTCCCCCGCCAGCGGAAAGCGCACGGCCTCAGATCCGACCAGATATTATTTACGAATGGAGCGGTAAGGCGCGTTATTACCGGCTACACCCGTGAAGCCGGATTAAGGAACCTTGAGAGAGAAATTGCGACGATATGCAGGGGGGTGGCAACGAAGATAGCGGAAGGCGACGCAGGAAGTGTTGAAATAAAGGTTCAGAACATAGCAAAATATCTTGGGCCCGAACGGATATATCCCGAAGTATTGGCAAGAACAACCGTCCCGGGTGTTGCCGTCGGGCTTGCATGGACCCAGGCAGGCGGCGAGATTCTTTTTGTTGAAGCAACAGCCATGAAAGGTAAAAAGGGGCTAATACTTACAGGACAGCTCGGAGACGTGATGAAGGAATCCGCAACTGCCGCCCTGAGCTTTATAAGAACAAATGCCGGGGCTTTGGGTATTGAGGAAGAATATTTTGAAAACCATGAGATACACATACATGTTCCGGCGGGAGCAATTCCGAAAGACGGCCCTTCGGCCGGGGTGACAATGCTGACAGCCTTATATTCGCTCTTAAAAAACAAACCGGTAGAAAAATATCTTGCCATGACGGGCGAGATTACCTTAAGAGGGCAGGTGCTTCCCGTCGGAGGAATAAAAGAGAAGGTTCTTGCGGCCCACAATATCGGAATAAAGAGTCTCATTTTGCCGAAGTGGAATGAAAGGGATATTGAAGAGATACCCAAAAAGGTGCAGAAGGAGATAAAGTTTCATTTTGTGGAAAAGATGCTGGATGTCCTTAAAATTGCTGTTGATAAAAATGATAAATGATGCACTCGTAAAAAGTCATAATATGCTCACTCAAAAATCTCAAATCCGTTCGCATATTACTTTTTGCGAAGATATTAAAAATGACGGTTCGTAAAAAGCGGAACAGATGAAATTTGCGACAAAATTAATTTTCAAAAGATATTTTCCGGTATGGATTCTTTTTCTTTTCTTCTTATGCAGCTGTTCCGCCGGCAGATCACCTTCACCTGTTTCCCGCCCCGCTCCCGGATATCCGAGACCATACCAGGTTTTCGGGAAATGGTATCAGCCTGTTCCCGACTCCAAAGGTTTTCGCGAACGAGGTCTCGCATCCTGGTACGGCAGGGATTTTCACGGTAAAAAGACCGCGAACGGGGAAATTTACGATATGCATGAAATGACGGCCGCCCATAAGACCCTCCCTCTCGGCACATATGTGAAGGTATTTAACCTTGATAATGATAAAGAGACAGAGGTCAGGGTCAATGACAGGGGGCCTTTTGTGAGAGGGAGAATAATTGACCTTTCCTATGAAGCGGCAAGAAGGATCGGCGTGGTCGGCCCCGGCACGGCGTCTGTAGAGATAAACGCCATAGGCCAGGAAGTTAAATCAGGTACTGATAAGGTCGTTCCTGTAGATTATAATACCGGCAATTTTACATTCCAGGTCGGGGCTTTTATCGATAAAACAAACGCCGAAAGACTTAAGAATAAACTCGATGAAAAATATCAGAATGCGCATATAACCGTTTATGACAGCGGGGACAGGATTTATTACAGAGTGCGGGTTGGGAAATGCTCAAACCTTTCAACGGCTGCCGAATATGAGAAACTTCTGGCAAAAGACGGATATACCGACGTCTTTACGGTTGCTGAATAGAAGGAGATTGAAGTCCTCTTTGCCGGCTCTTGCATGGTTTAAAAGCCGGTTAAAAACGGAGTGGCCGATATTCGGCTTCTTGTCCAGGCTCATATTACCGACTCCAGATAGGGGCGCATCGCATACTATGATATCTCGAGTAGCGAGACTGTGTTTTATATAAATTCCGTAAAATATACGGGAAAATGAGACCGTTGAAGAACATTTAATGGTGTGAAATGATAAAAACCTTGAAGCCCGTCTTTAAGATCACCAATCGGATCACTGCCGGGCTGACCCAAATTGAGCGGGCCCGAGGGTTTCTGGAGGCTGCTACTCTGTCCGAAACTTGGGTCCGTGAGATGGGCCGCTGCGCTTTGATCCTGGAAGCCCACCATACCACGCACATCGAGGGAACGCGCCTGACGCTGGAACAAGCCGAGCAACTCCTGGCAGGCAAGCCGGTTCCCGAAGCCCATCCTGATGACGTTCGGGAACTTCTGAACTACAAAAAGGCGTTCGAATTCGTTTCCGAGTATCTCGAATACGGCGGGCCGATCACCGAAGGGCTGGTCAGGGAAATCCACAAGCGGCTGGTGGAAGGAGTCCGAGGCGGAGCCGCGAATCCGGGCGAATACCGGAAAATCCAGAATTACGTGGTCAACTCCGTTACCGGAGAGACGGTCTATACGCCGCCTCCGGCGCACGATGTGTCGTTCATGATGGCTGAGCTGGTGGACTGGCTCAACCAGGAACAGGATATCCATCCGGTTCTGGTGAGCGGAATTTCTCAATTCCAGTTCGTGCATATCCACCCGTTCCTAGACGGCAACGGCCGAACGTCCCGGCTTCTTACCACTTTATGCCTCTATCGGACAGGATATGATTTCAAGCGGCTGTTCACGATCAGCGAATATTACGACCGGGACAGGCTTGCTTTCTACCGGGCGATCCAGAGCGTCCGAGAGCGCGGAATGGACATGACCGGCTGGTTGGGAATACTTCGTCGAAGGTTTGACAACCCAGCTTGCCGAGGTCAGAGACCGTGGCGAACAGGCCATCCGACGGGACGTACTCGTCAAAGAGCATCGACTTTCGGGCCGTCAGGCCAAGGCCATCGGCTACATCCAGGAGAACGGAAATCTGACCATACAGAATTTTGAAGACCTGTGCCCCGAGGTCAACCGTCGGACTCTGCAGCGCGACCTGAAAGCGATGGTGGATCGAGGTATAGTCGTAACCGAAGGTGGAACCCATCATCTGCTCTACCGCCTGGCGGAAATGAATTGATCTTTGCGACAGGTTTGCGACAATGTTTGTGACATGACTTACGACAAACTCATGACACGGAGCTATGACAAGCTGTGATACCGAGCTATGATATGGCCCTGTCGTCCCGCCGGAATTATGGAGAGAATCAAATCAAACCGGACAAAAATAATCTTTTGAACATATGAGCCGCTTGCAAAAGCCCCTCTCCCCTCCCTTGACGGGAGGGGATTAAGGGGAGGGTGAAGGAATAACTCATTGATAGCTCTAATCTTTTACCCCTCACCCTAACCCTCTCCCGCAAGGGGAGATGGGATTTTCGAGAGTTTTGCAATTGGCTCATATTGATTAAATAAGCAGGACTTTATTGAAATCAAGAAGTGTGATAAGAAAGATATGTATTTTCAACCCCCCGCGTTACTGAAACGGGGGGGCATCACTTAATCTGTTCATTTAAACAACAGAATAAAATATTATAAGGGTTCTTTATAATACGTGGCACAAGACCAAAAGGAAACCGTAAATATACGGATCGATGAAATCCCTCAGCTTATTAACGTGATTAAAAGCACCATGGGGACATCCAGTGCGCCGGTTAATAGTCGAACAATTTTAGTTCAGGAGTTTAACAGGTGCTTATAACTGAGTATTTTAAGAAAATTGAAATAAACATTGCCGCCTGTCCGAATGTAATTGAGTCACAACTCACAAAAGATATCCGTTCTCTTCACATTGGTATCGTTGAAGGAATGCTCACATTTACAGATGAATCTGTTCTCTATTTTATCGAATTTGTGAACGTTGATGGTTTCGTAAAAAGTCAAAATTTGTAATTGCTACCACAATATATGGTGGCAGAGCAATTCTTAAGACACCTTATATCGTGGTTAAAAAATTTCCGCCCGACTTTTTACGAAACCATCAACGTTGATAGACTCGTAAAAAGTCATATGTGAACGGATTTGAGATTTTTGGGGAATAGATTTTTAAGGAACTGAGCGTTAAAAATCACAAGCTGTTTGAGGGCGTTAGCCCGAGTTCTTGTGATTTAGCGAAGT